>WRGH01000099.1 GCA_009787285.1 Brevinematales bacterium | reverse complement strand
CCGGACGGGGCTGACGGATGGTCTGGGTGCGAATGGTAAAAACCGATAACGTCAAATTTCATCGCTCTTGCGGTTTGCTCCGCGCGAAGCATATCTTCCGGNGTTATAAGAAAGCGGTGGTATTGTTCGCCGTCTTCCCTCGCGTTGTTAATGGTTAAAGTACGCTTGACTATTTTNACTCCGGCATTGTCAATCTCNCCGATTAAAACGCCGCAGCATTCGTTAGGGTAAGCGGTTTCACCGTCCGTTTTTATATTCATTTCCAGTTCAGAAGAAAGCCGCAGCATTATACACCTTTAATAATTTAACCGGAAATCCGCGATATTCGCAAGATTGTCAGACAAGAGACTTGTCAGATGTCTTTCCATAACGGTTGTGACAAATAGCGGTATCCGTTATCGCAGAGTATTGTAGCGACTCGCGATCCTGACGGTAATGTTTTTGCCAATTCCATTGCGGCGTAAACATTTGCTCCGGAGCTTATCCCGACAAANACTCCTTCTTCCAGAGCAAGCCGCCTAGCCGTTGTGTAAGCGTCTTCTGTTTTAACCGCAATATGCAAATCGGCAATGCTCCTGTCAAATATTTTCGGCGTTATGGTTGATTCCATATGCTTCATTCCCTCAAGCCCGTGAAACGGAGAATCCGGCTGCATTAGCGCGATTTGTATGGACGAATCAATCTCTTTAAGCCGTTTGGAAACGCCCATAAAAGTTCCCGAAGTGCCGGTTCCNGCTACAAAATGCGTTGGTTTACATTGCGCATACAGTTCAACCCCTGTTGTCTCATAATGTATGCGCGGATTTTCAAAATTGTCGTACTGGTTGGGGAAAAAATACAAATCCGGCTCCTTTTCGGCTAACTCCGTTACTATGCGGTACGCACCGTCAGAACCTTCCAATGGGTCTGTTTCAATTATCTCTGCGCCGTAAGCGCGAATAAGTTTTTTTCTTTCCTCGCTGGCATTTGCCGGCATGAACAGTTTTACGCGGTAACCAAGCGCCGCGCCGAACATTGAATACGCAATGCCGGTATTGCCGCTTGTAGAGTCTAAAAGGATTTTATCTTTGGTAAGCTGCCCGCTGTTAATGCCGTGCAGCATCATGGCTTTTGCGGCGCGGTCCTTAACGGAACCGCTTGGGTTAAAATATTCCGCTTTGACAAACAGGGAAATCCCGTTTGACGTATTGAATATGTTTTTTAGTTCAATTACCGGAGTNTTGCCGACAAGTTCTAAGATATTCATACCCTATTTTTACCATAGGTTTACTATGTTTTCAAGNCTTGTTGGCAAGGCGGCCTGACCACTCCGGAGTAGAGTAGTCAGGCAAATATGATGTCACCTTTGTGCCTCACTAAAAAACNGCCGCAACGCCGCCATTGTAATGACTGCCGATATAGTTCTTTATCTTATTACTGAGAAGGGCGTTTTTCAGGGCAATGATGCGCGGATCCTTTTCCTTGCCTTTCTGCACTACTACGATATTGACATAGGGTGAATCCGCCCCTTCAATGATAAGAGAATCTTTTAAAGGATTAAAGCCGGCCCCAAGCGCGTAGTTGCCGTTTATCGTAGCGGCGTCCACATCCTGNAGGGAACGGGGAAGNTGGGCGGCTTCAAGTTCCCGAAAACGGAAACTTTTAGGGTTACCTGTAATGTCGCGCGGAGTGGCTGTCAGACCCACACCGGATTTAAGGGTGATAAGCCCCCTTGACTGAAGCAAAAGCAGCGCACGGCCCCCATTGGACGGATCATTTGGTATGGCAATGACAGCGCCGTTGGGCAAATCGTTTATATTTTTGTGTTTTGTCGAATATAACCCAAACGGTTCCACATGTACTCCAAAAGCGGAAACCAGTTTTGCCGACCATTCCGAATTTGTTTCCAGGTAAGGAATATGCTGGAAAAAGTTAGCATCAATGTCACCGGCAATCAACGCAACATTGGGCTGCACATAGTCGGTAAATTCCACAACTTTCAGGGTAATTCCCTGCGCCGCTAGGTCATCTTTGATCAGGTTGAGTAATTCAGCGTGGGGAACCGGCGTGGCTCCCACCGAAAGAACAGAACCGGGTTTTTCTGCGCTGCCTTTCGCTTCAACCGTATTGTTAAAGCCTAGGATTAATGCGCCCGTAATCAGTAAGCTTACTAATGATTTTTTCATAGTAATCCTCCAAAAAATATACTGTAAACATATGTGTTTACTATGCAATAAAAATACCGTTTTTCTCCTATTTTGTCAATAGTAAATTGGAAAAAAATGCTGCGTTTGACATTTATCGTTTTGACAAGATACTGCGGCTGATTGCAGTCCCAATAATCTGCACCATTTCCACGAGTATCAATATAACTATAACNGCGCCGATAATTACGTCTGTTCTGAAGCGGTAATAACCGTAACGGATGGCAAAGTCGCCTAAGCCCCCGCCGCCGATAGCGCCTGCCATTGCCGAATAGCCGATTAAATTAATGATAGTTAGGGCAAGACCGGAAACCAGCGCGGGCATGGCTTCTGGAACTAGCACCTTACGGATAATTTGAAAATTGGTTGAGCCCATTGCGCGTGCCGCGGTGAGTACCCCATGATGAACTTCGGACAGGGCGGATTCGGCGATACGGGCGACAAAAGGCGCGGCGGCTATTGATAGTGGAATAATTACCGCCGTAGGACCTATGCTGGTTTTGATGATCAGCCGCGTTAACGGCATCAACAGAATCATCAATATAATAAATGGAAGAGAACGGAACACATTTACGATTCGGGAAAGTACATTATACATTACTCTNCGTGGAGCAAGACCGGCCGGAGAAGTAACATAAAGGTACACGCCCAACGGGAAACCCAGTATGCAGGCGAAAAAAGTAGAGACAAAGGTCATATATACCGTTTCCAACGTTGCCATAGGGAGCATGGACAGCACTTCAATAATTTTTTCGTTAGACATGGAGCAGCTCCCGCGTAGCGGCGGTCTTCGGCGATTCAAACACTGAGGCTACGCTTCCTGTTTCTATAATAAGACCTGCATCCATTACCGCTACTTCATGGCATATCTCGCGGATAACTTCCATTTGGTGCGTTATCAGTACCACAGTAATTTTCAGCCGCTGCTGCAGGTCGCTTATCAACGCCAAAATTGAGCGNGTGGTCTGCGGATCAAGGGAACTGGTCGCTTCATCGCAGAACAGCACTTCGGGGTTTGCCGCCAACGCGCGGGCAATGGCCACTCTCTGCTTCTGTCCGCCGGAAAGTTCCCGCATACGCGCCTTGCGCTTATCGGCAATGTCAACCAGTTCAAGAAGTTCATCAACCCGTTTATCTATTTGTTTCCTCGGCAATCCCGCAATTTCCAAAGGGTAGGCGATATTCCCGTATACGTTACGCGAGCTGAATAAATTAAAATTTTGAAATATCATTCCCATTTTTCTTCGCCGTTCAAGCAACGATAAGCCGCGCAAAGTATCCACCCGCTCGCTGTTGTAGTACACCTCGCCGGTGTCCGGCGTTTCCAGCAGACTCATTACCCTCAGCAAACTTGATTTTCCCGCGCCGCTCCTGCCAATGATTCCGTAAATACAGCCGGGGGGAACGACAAGATCGACCCTTTTTACCGCAGTAACTTCTCCGTAAGTTTTGGAAATTTCTTTAACAACGATCATTTATTCCTCTTGTATTTCATCGGAGATAACAATATCGCAGCGCATCGTTATCAGCCCTCCATGATTAAAAGGGGAACCCGAATGTTTAATTTCATGGTGTAATTATAACATGAAACAGAACAATGTAAACGCATTGCGGAACGGAAGCTTTACCTAAACCAAAGATCATCGTTAACAAATATCTGCGCTGTTCCCATCTTGCTGTCAAATTTTCAAATCTTTCAGCCGTTCCAGCGCGTTATNCAATACAGAGCGGGGGCAAGCGGCATTCATACGCTCAAATCCCTTGCCGCCTTTTCCGAACGATGAACCGGAGCTAAGCCATAATTTACTCTTATGNGTAAGCGCTTCGTCGAGTTTTTGTGCGGAAATTCCAAGCTCGTTGCAATCAAGCCACGCAAGATATGTTCCTTCCGGTTCAATAAGTTTAACATTCGGAATGTGCTGAGTAAGATATGTTTTTAAAAATAAAATATTTCCGGANAGATAGTCAAGAAGTTGTTCCAGCCACTGCGCGCCGTCTTCATACGCCGCTTTGCAGGCGATTAGCCCCATCACGCCAGGCTGACTTAAACCTGACCGCGCATATTCCTCNTTGAATTTTTCTCGCAGTTCTTTGTTGGAAATAAAAATATTAGCGTGCAGCAATCCCGCGAGATTAAAAGTCTTTGACGGGGAAGTGCAGGTAACGGTAACGTTTGCAAAATCATCGTTAAGAGCGGCAAATACAATATGCCGGTGTCCGGCGAATATAAAATCCTCGTGAATTTCATCGGCNATAACAGTTACGCCGTGGCGCAGACATATTTCGCCCATGCGAATAAGCTCGTCAGCGTTCCAAACACGACCAACCGGATTGTGCGGATTACACATAATGAACAATTTAGCTTGTTTGATTTTTTCTTCAAAATCCTGAAAATCTATGCTATAACGACCGTCGCTGTATACAAGTTCGTTGATCAATAACTGCCGCCCTGTTTTCCTTATACTAGATTCAAATGGATAATACACAGGCTGTTGTATAACAATACCGTCTCCCGGTTCCGTTAGCGAGCGGACGGCGATGTACAGCGCGTTTACCACTCCGGGAGTAATCGTAAGCCAGTCGCTCAGGACAGGCCAGTTAAAGCGTTTTTCAAACCATTTGCGCATAACNTCAAAATACGCCGCGTCCGGTTCTGAGTATCCGAAAATTCCATGCTTGGCTCGGCTGATAAGCGCCTTTTGCACGCANGGCGGCGCNGNAAAATCCATATCGGCAACCCACAGGGGAAGTACATCTGCGGGTTTTCCGCGCCATAAAGGCTCGTATTTGATACTGTAAGAATTGCTTCTGTCTATTACGCGGTCAAAATTGTACTTCATACGCTGCTTTTCAGCGCCTGATTAAGATCGGCTATTAAATCATCTGACGCTTCCAGTCCTACGGACAGGCGNAATAAACAATCATCTATTCCCCGCGCGTTACGCTCTCTTTCGGGAATGTCGGCGTGAGTTTGAAGCACCGGATAGGTAATGAGACTTTCAACGCCCCCTAAACTTTCAGCGTACTTAATTATTTTTACGCTTTCCAGTATTTTTGACGCTGTTTGCCCGCTGCGTACGGAAAAAGAGAGCATACCGCCGAAACCGCTTGTCTGTCGGCCGGATATTTCATAATCGGGATGATCCTTTAATCCGGGGTAATGCACTTTCTTTACCTCGTTTTGTTCCATAAGCCAATGCGCTATTTTCAAGGCGGTTTCCTGCTGGCGTTCCATTCGAATAGCAAGCGTTTTGATGCCGCGAATAATCAGGAAACTGTCAAAGGGAGAAAGGCATCCGCCGGTTGTTTTTGCTATAAATCTTAGTTTTTCCGAAAGACTTAAGTCTTTTACAACTAACAGTCCCGCCAGAGTATCGTTATGTCCGCCTAAATATTTTGTTCCGCTGTGCAGAACAACATCCGCGCCAAGAGAAAAAGGCTGTTGAAANTACGGCGTAAGGAATGTGTTGTCAACGATAAGAAGCGCATTGTTTTTTTTAGTAATAGCCGCAGCCGCCGCAATGTCCGTTACGCGCATCATTGGATTGGACGGCGTTTCTATAAATACGGCTTTTGTAGAGGCGGTAATTTCCTTTTCTAAATCTTTTAGCGCGGCGGCATAAGAAAATTTTACGCCGTTTTTTTGGGATATATGTGAAAAAAGACGGAATGTNCCGCCGTATANATCATCGGAGGCGATAATATGATCGCCAGGCGAAAACAGTTCCATCAATGCTGAAACCGCCGCCATGCCTGAAGAAAATGCCACAGCTTGGCTGCCACCTTCAAGCGCGGCGATAGTGTCTTCCAAATGCACAGCGGTAGGATTTAGCGAGCGGGAGTAATCAAAACCTGTACTCTGTCCCACGCCCGGATGGGCGAAAGTAGCAGACGCAAATATCGGAACGGCAACCGCTCCGGTTGTATCGAATTTTTTTTCACAACCATGTACGCATATTGTGCTTATATCCATAATACCCTATTTATACAATAGGTCTACTATGTTTTCAAGATGTTTTTAGTTGGTGTATATTGTTCTTATATATACAGAATAAAATCAATTGGCGGCTTCGGTACGGCACTTAACGCTGTTCATGGGATTAAATGATTCTATCTTGGCAAGTATTGTCCCCGGCAGGTCTTTGCCAAGAATTTCCCTGCCAAGTTTTGAAAGC
>WRGH01000098.1 GCA_009787285.1 Brevinematales bacterium | reverse complement strand
CGCGAACAATTCATGGATATGGAAAAATGCGGCGAAGAGGCTGATCTTGTTCTGTCCCGCTGCATTGCGGAATTGATGACGCTTGTACAGTTGGAAAAAGATTTCCCTGATGCATCTGCAATTGACCCTTTTATGTTCTTTGCGGAACATTTAAGCGAAACCTACTACCTTGCCCAGCCGAAAACAAGCGGAGTTGCGATTCTTCCCTACAAAGCAGCGGCGGCGGCTCCGTTTGACTGCCATATAATCCTCGGTTCAGATCAGGAAAATCTGTCTGTGGTTTATTCTCATCTTGATTTTCTGCCGAAAAAGAAACGGGAACAGCTTGGTATTCCTGACGAAGATGCATCGGAGGTTTTTATCAATTTACACAAATACAATTCTGTCAGAAATTCAGCCTTCTTTTGCAGCGAGCAGACTTTCTCCGGTTTCACAATACCGCATTCAAAAACAGGTTCGTCTTCCGAACCAAAAGACCGTTATGCGACAGATCCGTTATTTTATGACAAATTTTCACTTGATCATTACAGTATAGAAAACTCATTTTGTTCTTCACTTTATGTTTCAGGCAGCCGGGAGCCGGTAAGACTTCATGAAAACCAAATAAAAGGATTTACGGAATGGAAAAACCGCAGAAAGAAAGACTTAAATCTTAACATGAGATGGAACGCCGGAGAAAAATTACAGGAATTAATAAATTTAAAATATACAAAAAACGGCAAAGTAAATATATCAGCGTCATCAATGCAGCCGTACTTTCAATGTTCGTTAAAGTGGCTTTTTGAACGCGTTTTTTCGCTGGAGAATGCGGAAAGCGAAACAAGCCTCATGGCGGAAAATATATCCGGTCTCGTGTATCACGCAGTTTTGAATCACTTTCTTACGGAATTAAAGAACAAGNAAGAAAAACTTTTAGAGCCTGTAAGCGCCGAACACGGCCTTGCGTTACCTGAAACTTATGTCAAACTGCTTNAACACAGCGTTAATACTGTNTTTGACGGTTTCCCTTCATTGAATCAGGGAAAAGAAACACACATGAGCGCGCTGACAGGCCGTCTTCTGCACGCGGGGAAGAAAGACTTTCAGTATCATCTTGAAAATTGCCTGTCTCAATTCATTTCATATTTTGCAGGATGCATTATTGCCGGAAGTGAAATTGCTTATCAGGTAGAACGGAAATCTTTCACTTTAAAGGGAATTGTAGACTGTTTATTAAAAGACACTTCTGAAACAGATAACGGCAAATATATTATTGTGGACTTTAAATTAAAAAAAATGCCNAAACGCGAGGACTGCACAGGAGAANAAAACGCTCTCTCCAATTTCCAGCTTCCNATGTACATAACGCTTACGGAAGAAAACAATAAATTTTCCGTTTACACCGCGTTATTTTATAACATTCTGGAATCTCAGGCAGAAGTTCTTATAGGAACAATTCGCGACATAAGCACCGGAAAGATTATTCCAAAAAAAGAAGAAGACATGATTATTCGCGGCAGTGAATGGTATAACAGTATCTTTGATGAATTTAATAAAAAGACAGAACAATTTTCACAGGAAATATCAACCGGTAATCTGACTGTTTTTGAAACAAAAGTCAGCAATTGTTTTAATTGCGCATATCAGAGAATATGCAGAACAGTTTATATCATCGAACGCGAGAATATGAAAAACATGGGGAAAGGTTAATGAATATAAAGACAAGCCGCACAAAACTAAATAGTGAGCAAAAAAAAGCCGCATATTGCACAGAAAACGCTGTTGTCGCCGCCGGAGCAGGTTCAGGAAAAACTATGGTACTTGCAAATCGTTTTGCATGGCTTCTCACAGAGAAAGATTATAAAGTAAATGAAATATTAACCCTTACATTTACAAAAAAAGCCGCAGCACAAATGTTCAGGCGGATTTATTCGCTGGTTTCGGAAATTGCCGAAAATGATACGGGAACAAGGGCGGAAAGGGCGCGTCAGGCCTTAAATGATTTTGTTCATGCGAGGATACAAACGCTTGATTCCTACAGCGCGTCAATTGTAAAACAATGNGCGCTCCGTTACGGCATAAGTCCCGACTTTATAATTGATCAGGAGCGCTGCCGCAGACTTGCGCTTGAAGTGTCATATCCTTTTCTAATTACCCACCGGAATAATCCGGCAATAAAAATGCTTTATTCAGCTAACAATCCGAACGGCATTGTCTGTAACATCTTTGCGGATACATTGTTCAATTACAGCCGTATTGATAAACAGCAGGATTCCGCTTCCGACATAAAAAAACAATTTGATTATCTTTGCGCCGAATGGGAAAAATACTGTAATGAACTAAAAGCTATATTAGAAGAAACAGAATCTATTCTTTTTGAAAATAACGCCCTTTTGCCGGCTCTTGTGCCTGTAATGGAAAAATTCAAAGGGGGGANAATTAAAATCCTTAAATATTCAGACATACGGGAATATTTAGATCAGGCGCTTGCTTCCCCTCCTGAATCAGTCATTAAAAAGACAGAATCTTCTCCAATAAGGAAAACAATGATTGCCTTTTTATATTTTTTATCTTCCATAAATGACATTAGCCTAAGAGAAGGAAAACGTTCCGATAATCCGGTAAAAGACAATGTAAAAAAAATCAGGGAACTTTTTAATCCGCTTGCGTCGCTTGTCATCTCCTGTATGCAGGCTGGTTTTAATATTTCAATCGCGGCTTTGCTTGCGGAATTACAAGAAATTTATCTGGATAAGAAAAGAGCGGAAGGAGTTTTAACATTCCGCGATGTGGCAAATCTTTCAAGAACGATACTCATTGAACAGGGCGATATAAGGCAAAGTGAAAAAGAATCTTTTAAGGCAATAATGATAGATGAGTTTCAGGATAACAACGAATTGCAAAAAGACCTGCTTTTCCTGCTTGCGGAAAAACCTGATATTTTAAATAAGGACGTTCCTCCTCCGGAAGATCTCTGTAAAGGAAAACTTTTTTTTGTAGGCGATGAAAAACAATCCATATACCTTTTCAGAGGCGCGGATGTTTCAGTTTTTCGCAAATTAAAAGAAGAAATTAACAGCGCCGATCTTTCACTAAAAATAAATTACCGTTCGGCTCCGGCTTTGATAAACGCTTTTAATGCAATTTTCGGCAGCGTTAAAGACGCTTCACCTTCTGTTTTTGCGCAGTCCAAGTCGCTGCCCTCTTACGAAGCGTCATATACTCCCTTAGAAGCGGGAACAGACGGCGGCGGAAATTTTACAATTTGTATACTGAATAAAGAAAACACAGATGATGAAAATCTTGAAGAAGGCGACGCATTTTTATCCGCCGATGAAAATGAAGCAAGGTTTGTTGCGGAAAAAATCAATAAATTGCTGAATGAAAAAACAGAATCAGGCGGACAAAAATATCAGGGGAGCGATATTGCCGTCCTTTTACGCACAAGATCTTCTCAGCATCTTTTTGAAAAACATCTGCGTCTGCTTGACATTCCCTACGACTGCGAAAATATAAACAATTTATTTTACGGAGGNCCTATAAATGACATTNTTTCCGTCATACGCCTTGCCGTTCATCCCGCAGACAGCAAATCGTATGCCGAGATGCTTCGATCTCCTTTTGCAGGCCTCTCGCTTTCAGGAACCGCCGTCTGNCTTTCTTCGTATCTTGAAGAAAAGGAGAATCCGCTCCCTTTTGACGATAAACCCATTGAGTTTCTTGACATAGAAGATCAAAAAAAATACCGTAACGGACAAAAAGTATATTTATCCATTTCAAAAAAAGCCGGAAACGAAAACATCTGTTCACTGATTAACGAATTATGGTATAAGGAAGGTTACCGTTACGAAACTGAATGGAATCCGCAAACCGGCGTATACCGTGAGTTATTCGACTATCTTTTTCATCTTGCCGCAAAAGCCGATTCTGAAAATCTGGGCGCGGCATCTTTTGCTGATAATATGCGCACATTCATGGATTCAGGCGGGCAGCTTTCCGAGATTGAAATTCCTAAAGAACGCCCCGGCGCCGTCCATTTGATGACAATACACAAAAGCAAGGGGCTTGAGTTTCCCGTCGTTTTTCTCTGCGGCTGCGGTAAAAAAAGCCAGACAGATTCATACAGCGCGGTTTACTTTTCAAAAGAAGCAGGTCTTGTGTTCAATTCTCCNGTGCCTCCGTCATGCCGGCCTGTTTCAGGCAAACGGAGTAATTTTTTCTGGCAGCTTGCAAGCGATGAGATAAAACGAAAAAGAACCGCAGAACTGCGCAGGCTTCTCTATGTCGGAGCGACAAGAGCGGAAAAAGAGCTTTATATAACAGGTTCTCTTGATATAAAGAATTCAAACATGAATGATGATTTCCAAGTATTAATAAAAAATTANATAGAAAAAAAATGCGTTGATAACGAAAGCAGTATAAACGGCGATACAATCCTTAACAACGACACATTTTTCGGACTTTTACTGCCGTCTATTGTCTGGCATATTCCTTCGGAAAATCAAAAAAACNACATTGCTTCCGGCGGCAGTTTTTTTAATCTTGAAGAAATACCTGTTTATACGGAAGATTACCTGAAAAAACAGGAATCGAAAAACAGGGGCTTTACAAATGATCAAAACGGCATAAACGAATTTATTGCAAAAGCTGAATCGTTTTATCAAAATGCTGAAGTTATAAATACGCCTGTACTGTATGATAATCACAAGAGTCCCGTATCATTGCAAAACACGGAAAAAGACGGGGATGACGGCTGCATCGAAGATATGCTGCCGGGCAAGGGTTTTTTTATCAATAGAACTTATTCCAGCAAAAAAGCGGACGATGTTTTTAAAAAAGTAGATTCCATTCTGGCCGGATTTTCACAATCAGAAAGGGATAATACGGAAAAATTTAACTCCGGCAGTTTTGGAACAATTGCCCATATTTGCGTTGAAGCTGTCATAAACCAAAAAGAACCTTTACTGCCGGCAAATATTTCCGGTTCATTAACCCCTTCACAAACGGATACCCTCCTTGAAGCCGGTATGGAGTTGGCGCGCCGTTTTATAGAATCTCCTATGGGAAAACTAGCCGGAAGTTCCAAATTAAGAGAAACTGAATTTTCTTTCAGGAGNTTTATCAAAAACAGGGAAGGAAATGAAGTTTTTATCAGCGGTACTATCGACCTCTTTTTTGAAGACGGAAATTTCATTCATGTGGTGGATTTTAAAACCGACAACAGGGAAGCACCCGGAGAACATATCGCGCAGATGGCTTGTTATTATCATGCCGTCCTTTCTTTGATTGCGTTACCCGCAAAAAAAGAATGCCGGGCATGGTTATATTACCTTCGTACAGGCCATGTTGTGGAATTGACAGAAAGGGTAAAACAGTTCAATCTTGAACAAAGGGCNTTTTCATAACATAATAAATATTACAAGGAGTGAAAAATTATGAAGAAATTCAATGGGCATGAAATATCTGATTTTGCGCGGTTCTACGGTTTTCATTATGACAGCATAAATCCTGATGCTCTTGTTAAAGAAGTTATTATCGAAATGGAACGCGGTCTTTCAGGCGCTTCTTCCAGCCTTCCTATGATTCCTTCCTATATTACTCCTGTAACAAATATTCCGGCGGGAAAAACAGTGCTTGCGCTTGACGCGGGCGGAACAAACATGCGCGCAAGCCTTGTGCAATTTAACGAAAACGGCGAGGCTGCCGCGCATGGGACAACAAAAACTCCGATGCCCGGAACAAAAGGTCAAATGAACGCAAAACAGTTTTTTGATGCAATTGCCGATGTTACCATTCCGCTTTTAAAGGATACAAAGATAGAAGGAATTGGATTTACTTTTTCATACCCTATGGAAATAACTCCCGATTCAGACGGTATACTGCTGGGTTTCAGCAAGGAAATCGACGCCCCTGATGTAATCGGAAAGTCAATCGGGAAAGGTTTACGGGAGGCTATGGCGGCAAGAGGATGCAAATACGACGGCCCAATTGTAATGCTGAACGATACTGTAGCCACACTGCTCTCCGGCGTTGTATCAATTTCACCGGACGGCGAAGCTGTGCGCACTCGTAATGATTTCGGAACGCCTCCCGGTCCTGTCATTGGTTTTATCCTGGGCACAGGCTTTAACACAGCATATCCCGAGAGCGTTATTCCAAAAATAAATTTTAATTCGACTTCTTCTCCCCAGATTGTCGAGGACAGCTTGACAGGGAATATGACAGTACGACAAAAAACCCCGGCGTATATTTACTGGAAAAAGCGTCTGCCGGCGCATATCTTGGCCCGTTAACCCTTCATATTTTAAAACAGGCGATAAAAGATAAATTACTAATGTTCAAGAAATCAGACGAGTTTTTGTCAATACCGTTCCTTGAAACAAGATATCTGAATGAATTTAC
>WRGH01000097.1 GCA_009787285.1 Brevinematales bacterium | reverse complement strand
AGGTAAACGTAGCGGTACACAATGTCAATGAGATGACTCAAAAGAACCGTGAAGCCATAGACAGTTTATTAAAGGAAGTTTCACGCTTTAAAGTTGAGTAAATTGTTGACAGACGGCATTTTTACCAAAATAAAAATCCGTCCTTAACGAATAAAGCACGGTTCATACGCAAACCCATAATGGGGTATGAAAAAAAACAAAGAAACGATAACTTACGCTGATTTACCTTTTGAAGAATTACCAAGAGAGAAACTTAAAGCCAAAGGGGTGGCTTCCCTTTCCGACAAAGAGTTGTTGGCTATTCTTCTAAACACAGGTATTCACGGAAAAAATGTAAAAGAGCTTGCGGGAGACTTGCTTGGTCTGTTGGACAACAGCAAAGACATTCCGTCAATCAGGGAAATTTCCGGATTAACGGGCATTGGGCAATTTAAAGCATGCGCAGTAGCCGCAATGCTTGAGTTCGGAAGAAGGCGTTATGGGTCATACTCAGCGCGTATTAAGCAGCCTGTGGATATTTTTACGCTTGTCAGGCATTATGCCGACCGCAAGCAGGAACGTTTTGTCAGTCTTTCTTTGAACGGCGCGCATGAAGTGCTGGCGGTCAGGATTGTAACTATCGGGCTTGTAAACAAAACTATTGTCCATCCAAGAGAGGTTTTTGCGGATATTATTCAAGACAGAGCCGCAGCCTTCTGCGTTGCCCATAACCACCCGTCCGGTCAAATTGAATGTTCGCCTGAAGATGAAGAAATAACTTCACGTCTTCAGGAAGCGGCGCGTATTTTGGGGCTTCACTTTGTAGATCATGTTGTTTTTTCAGAAACTGCGTGGTGGAGTTTCAGGGAGAACGGGAAACTGGATTAAAACAAGCCTATCTGTTTAATTCAACACTTCTTCTCTGTCAGCCAACGTAATTTGCAGTGTGCTTGTCTTGTTGCCGCGGATAATTTCCACATTTACAACGTCTCCTGGTTTACAGGCTTCAAGCGATGAATAAAGGTCTGCGAGGGNATTTGTTTTCATGCCGTTTACTGAGGTGATAATATCGCCGCCAAGATAAATTACGCTTCTGCCGTATTGTACAGGTTCGGTTCCCTGTCTCAATCCCGCCTTTTCCGCAAGACCGCCCTTGGTGGTACGGGAAATAAGAAGTCCCTGATCGACCGGAAGTTTCGCATAACGAACAAGGCTTGGGAAAATCTGNACGACGGTAGCGTCTATCCAGCCGCGGCGGACTTTTCCGTACTGCATAATTTCGTTTACAACGCGTTTTGCTGTATTTACNGGAACGGCAAAACCAATGCCGACCGAGCCTCCCGAAGGCGAAACAATCATTGTGTTGATTCCTATCATCCTGCCCTGAGTATCAAGAAGCGGGCCTCCTGAATTACCGGGATTTATCGAAGCGTCCGTTTGTATCATATCGCGGATTATCCTGTTTCTGGACGTTTGAATTGGACGCCCCAAACCGGAAACAATCCCTACCGTTAATGTACGTTCCAGCGCNAAGGGATTACCGATAGCAAGAACTTTTTGTCCTACAAGAAGATTGGAAGAGTCGCCGTAGGGAATTGTTGTCAATTCAGTTCCTCTCGGCGGATTGAATTTTAAAACAGCAATATCATTTTCAGGATCAGTGCCTACAAGAGAACCTTCGTACTGACTGCCGTCTGCAAGATTGATAAAAACCCTGTGNGCATTTTCTATTACATGATTGTTTGTAAGAACATAGCCGCGTGTATCAATGATTGAGCCGGAGCCGGAACTGCCTTCCTGCGGAACAGGTTCAAGAAACCAGTTAATCGCCATTGTTTCTGTCGTAATATTGACAACCGCAGAATTGAGCCGCTCATATATGGTAATATTTTCCCGCTCGCTTTCTGAAAACTGAACAAGATCCGCCGTATTTAAAACCCCGTAATCTGATTGAAGAAGCTTGAATTCCGTCTCCTGCTTTTCCGGCGTTTGTACATTTGACTGCTCCGGCGTTGAAGACATTAAGGGCTTTAAAAAACCCAGACCAATGGCAAAAAGAAGGACAATTATGCCACTCAATATTGAGAAAAACAAAACCTGACTGCGGCTGTACAATTTCATAGATTTCCTCCGTACTATTGTAATTATAACTGATAAAAGCCGATAATAGAAGNAATATGCCCGTAATTATACTGGTTTTCCTTATATTTTCCGCTGTCCCGCATATTTACAGTCTTGACCTGCCAATATCCCAAGTACCTGACGATTCACTTTTAAGAATCAAGCTGAAAGATACATGGCTGACGGATACTCCAAACATGGTACTTGCNCGCCGCACTAAAATTGAAACTCTGGAAAGCGGCGAAAGGATACAAGTCGGCGCGATAGAAGGCAAGGCGGAATTCATGGTGATATTATCGCGTGAACTTTATAACGGACGCATTGCAGTTGATAATTCGCCCGCCGTCCCGCGCAGGGGAACAGGTCAGTTTCCTGGTTGGGCGCAAGGATCATGGATGCTGACCCGCCGCAAAGACACGGGAGCCGGAACCCTTATCAGAATATTTCCGCGCAGCGACCAATACACCTATATCCAGTTTCGCCCGCTTAACATAGACAAATGCCAAATGGATGTTGTGCTTTACGGCAGCTATACTGTCCGTTCGCTGCCGCTTGGCGTTTCGTTTGATCGCCTCTATACAATGCCATTACATGACATCTTAAAACTGGCAGGAGACAAATTCCCGCGCCGGTATTTCGACATCGAGCCTCAATACTACAGGGACAACCGCATGCTTGTTGCGCAGATTCGCGGGAACATTAAAGGGCTTAAGTTTGCAGATGACGGAGCAATTGATGAAAACGGGAATTATGTTTTTATTGAAACTTTAATGCCCCAAAAGCCCGCTTCTGCGGGGCTTAACTGTTCCGGTTTTGTTAAATGGCTTATAGACGGCATTCTTCGCCCTGTTACCGGAGCAAGACTTCCCATAACGCCGTTAAAAGCCCCATTCGGAGAGCGAGGTTCTTCCTTCACCGAACTTTGGGAAGAGAGACGCGATCCTTACTTCGGTCTTGACTGGATCAGGAATCTTGCATCTGAAGCAAACGGAACCCTGCGCTCGCCTCCTTACCGCGCGCTTAAAGAGTTTGAAGTCCGCAGCGAAAATTTCTCGCTTGTACTGGTAAACGAAAACAGAACCTTTGTCACCAATAACTACCCTGGCTTTTTGGAAGAAGCCGGATACGGCATTGAAGGAATTCATCCGCTGCTTTACACGCTCGCTGTTGATAAACCGTACTCTTTTTATCTTGCCGCAGTAAACACAGAAATAGCCGCTCCTGTAACAAAAACAAATATGAGGGGAACTCCCCAATTACGTCAATATTTCCATGTAGCGGCGCTTTTCCCCTACTTTGATGAATACGGAGTTTTCCGCGTAGCGGTATTTGAAAGCGCTGAAGAAACTTCGTTTACTTCATTTAAGTCCCGCTATCCCGGCCATTATGTTAATTTAGTCCAAATTCCTGTAGTATCCGCCTTTGACCCTTAAGAAAAAACTGTTATACTGATTAAATGAGGTATGGCATAGAAGGTATAGCATTTGACCTTGACGGGACGCTGTACCCAAATTACAGGCTAAATCTCAAACTTGTTCCATTCATATTAAAAGAATGGCGGCTTCTCATGGCTTTCGGGAATGCAAGAAAAATTATCCGAACAGAACAGGAAAAAACTTCCTATGTACATGGTAATTTTTACGAATATCAAGCTGAAATTGTCGCCAAATTACTCTCTGTTAAGCCTGAACAAATGAAGGAAAAGATAGACACCTTGATTTACAAGGGCTGGGAACCGCTTTTTAAAGATATTAAACTATATAAGAANGTTGTTGAAACACTTACAGACTTGCGTAAATCCGGTTATAAATTGGCGCTTTTATCGGACTTCCCGCCCGAAAAAAAACTTGAGTATTTGGGNATTTCCGGCGTTTGGGACGCCGTACTATGTTCGGAACGCTGCGGCGCAATCAAGCCGCATCTTCTTTCGTTTAAAGAATTGACTTCGGCAATGGCATTACCATGCGAAAAAATCCTATATGTGGGAAACAGCCGTCCTTATGATATCGCCGGCGCAAAAAAAGCGGGAATGAGAACGGCATGGATAAAAAGCGTCTTTTCCACAGGCGGCGGCTTTAAAAAACCCAAACCGGATTTCATCTTCAGTAACTATCGCCAATTATATAATTATATGATAAATTATTAACATGTGAGGGAATCACCCTGATTTCCTTATAATTCCATTAGGTCTGTTCGGGGAGGGGCATAACTAATGATTTTTACCGCCGGAAATTTAATAACCATTGGTATAGTCGCACTTACCCTTATCCTTTACAGGCTGGCGGATAAAAATAACCGTCCTCTTGAAAAAGTAAAAAAATACGCGGAAAAATGCAAGGAAGAAATCGCCGCCTATGCTGAAGAAAAAAGCATGGCGGTCAAAAANTACGGCATTGCCCTTGATGTTGAAAATAAGGCCGCCTTGCAGTTGATGAAAAATATCCAAAAACTTACTGAAGAAGAGCTTGCTAAAAAATCCGAAAGTATAGCGCGGATAGACGAGCAAATTCAGGCTTTTGAATCTTCTCTTGATGAACTGAACGGAATGACAAACAGAGTTCAGGAAAANCTCAGCCTCATAAGGGATGAATCTGTTTTTGTAGAAAACACGGGAAGGAAAGTAAACGAGGCCAAAGAAAAATTTGAACAGGTAGAAAGGGCGATTATTGCCGCCGAAAAAAACCTTGAAGAAACCGAAAAGCGTCTGGAAAATAAAAATGCCGAAGCGCTTGAACTGGCTGCAAAGGAAGTAATATCTTCCGCAAAGTCAAAGATTTCCGACTTTGAAACAACNGCGCAGGTTATTGAGCGCAAGGTAGAAGAACACNGGGAAGCGGTAACAAAGGNGGAACGCGAACGGGAAGCAATTATCACCCGTGATCTGGAGATGGTAAAAAAAACATTCAACGATGTGCTTGAAAATGCCGGAAAAAAAGCAGACAAACTGGAAGAAGCTGCGCTTGTAAAGTTACGCGAACAGGCGAATGAACGCGTTGCACAGATAAAAACTTTTTTTGAAGAAAAAATAAAGGTTGTTCAGGAAACATTAAAAACCGAACAGGTAACAATTAACGAAAAATTAAAAACTATTCACGATAAATGTAATTCGGAAATTCTCGACATCGGCTCAAAGCAAAAGAATTTTCATCAGGAATGGGTTAAAGGATCGGCGGAACTTGAAAGCATGGCGAAGAAACAAAAAGAAGAGATTATTACTTCCCTGTCAAAGCAGAATGAAGAAGTCAATACCTCGCTGATACGTGAACGCGATACAATNAATACAGCCCTGCTGCACCAGCAAAACGACTGGAAACAGAATTTAGTTGAGTTTAAAAAAATGGCNGAAAAACAGCGCAAAGAGCTTGATACTTCCATAAATACTTCAAGAAGCGAACTGACCCAATCCATTTCAGACATACATACAAAATCAGCAGCGGCATTAAAAAAACAACAGGATGAGCTTGATAATGCAATCAAACAACACCAAAAAGAAATTGATACAACAATCACGGAACACAAGGTAAAATCAGATTCCGCCATCAAATTGCAGCTGCAGGAAATTAATTCTACACTAGATGAGTTCAGGGAAAAATCTGATACGGCAATCAAATCGCAGCAGCAGAATATNAACACAGCACTTGGAGAGTTTAAGGAAAAATCGGTCTCGGCAATCGAATCGCAGCAGCAGGATATTATTTCAACACTTGGTGAGTTCAAGGAAAAATCTGATGCGGTAATCAAATCGCAGCAGCAGGATATTAACGCAACACTCGGTGATTTCAAAGAGAAATCGATCTCGGCAATCAAATCGCAGCAGCAGGATATTATTTCAACACTCGGTGAGTTCAAAGAGAGATCAGATTCCGCCATCAAATTGCAGTTACAGGATATTAACACAACGCTCGGTGAGTTCAAGGAAAAATCTGACGCGGCAATCGAATTGCAGCAGCAGGATATTAACGCAACACTCGGTGAGTTCAAAGAGAAATCGGTCTCGGCAATTGAATCGCAGCAGCAGGATATTAACACAACACTCGCTGAGTTCAAGGAAAAATCTGACGCGGTAATCAAATTACAACAGCAGGAAACAAACAGCGTACTTTCCGAACTTAACGCTTCGCTTGTCGATCTACAGACGCATGTAACAAGCCAGTTACAGCGGCAGCGGAATGAAATTGACGCATCAATCTCGGAGCATAAGGAAAGATCAGACTCGGTAATTAATTTGCAGCTTCAGGAAATTAATACGATAATCAGCGAGTTTAAGGAAAAATCGGAAGCGGAAATCAAATCGCAGCAGCAGGAAACA
>WRGH01000096.1 GCA_009787285.1 Brevinematales bacterium | reverse complement strand
GCGGAGGATTATTACTTATTAAATTATTTTATAATTGTAGTTTTAAACAAATAGGAATTATTAAAGATAATTGGCTTTTTGAAATGATACACGGTATTTTGATTGGAACTGTTGCAAGCGGACTACTATTTGCTATTTCTATACTTATTAATGCGATTAAAGTAATTAGTTATGATATTAAATATTTATTCTCACTAATTATGATTAGTGAAATATTCAATATAGGTATATTTGCATTTGTTGAAGAATATTTAACCAGAGGCTGTTTTATGACTGCCCTTAAAACGACTCGTAAAAAAGTAATTATATTATTTACCTCAGCAATTCTTTTCTCTTTACTTCATATTTTTAATAAAGGTGTTACATTATTGTCAACTGTAAATACTTTTCTAGCGGGTATATTATTTTCTTATATGTTTATTAAATCCGGTAAGTTATGGCTACCAGCNGGTTTTCACTTTGCTTGGAATTTTTTACACGGTAGTATTTTGGGGTTTATTGTCAGCGGATATAAACATAAAAGTGTTATTGTTATTCAGCTTGGAAACAATCCGTTGTTACTTGGCGGTAGTTATGGACCAGAGGGAGGAATTCTGGTAACAGCGCTTCTTTTATTATGTTTATTATATGTTAAGTTTGCAATTAAAACAACAAATCAAAGCATTTGGACAATGGAGAATGATTTACCGCTTACAAGAAAAGAGACAAAAACAAATTAAGATTGAAAAATATGTAAATCCGTCAGTTACAATCTGTACGTTAGGCGCAATAGCATTGACAGATTTATCGAAAAATATATATTGAAGGAAGAATGAACGAAATGGCAGGCAAAGCTAACGCTATCAATTCGGCGGTAATCAAGGTCAATGAATTTAAGCGGTAAAAACCATGAGGAGATTATCACCTTAATGAATGAGGTTTTACGATTTAAAGTTGCGTAAAGTTCTTGAGAAATATTGCCGGAATATGATTTAGGATGTATTATTAAGGATGAAGGAGTTAATTCTATGAAAACAAGGTGCTTTTGGATATATGTTTCGGTATTAGTTGTTGTATTTGTATCAGGTTGTAATAAAGAAACNGAACGGCAAAATCAAAGTACAATTTCCGTTTTTGGAACCGGTACTGTATCAGTCCAACCGGATGTTATTCAAATGAGCATTACGTTAAGTAATGTTGCCCAAACAACTAAAAAGGCTCAAGAAGAAGTAAGTAANATGGTCAGGCAAGCAATGAAAATATTAAAAGATGCAAACATTGAAGATAAAAATATAAACACCGCCTCGCTGACATTTAGCTCTGAATATGAATATACAAATAAGCGNACTCTTGTCGGGCAGAGAGCACAACAAACAATAACTTTTTCTATCGAAGACATTACGAACGATGCTGAAAANGCGTCGTGGATAATTGATCAACTTATTCAAATAAACGGAATAGAGTTAAATCAGGTTAATTACAGCGTAAAAAATACCACTGAGTATTATGTTAAGTCGCGTGAGCTTGCGTATCAAAAAGCTGTTGAAAAAGCAAATCAATATGCGGAACTATCAAAACTTAAAATTGTCAAAGTATTAAGCATATCTGATCAGGGAACACAGCAAATTTCACCGATGAGCAATAGATTCAGCCGACAATTTGCCGATGAAATAGTTTTAAGTGCAGCTGATGCTTCAACAGTATTACCAATAGGTGAATTGGAAATTACAACTAATATATTAGTGTTGTTTTTGTTAAAATAAAAAATAACAATGAATATAAAAGGCGTTACTGTATAAATTATGAAATTAAGAAATAATTTTCACATTTATGCAGTTATTACTATTATCTTTTGGTCTTCTGCTTTTGTTTTTACAAGATTGGCATTAAGGTATTTTTCCCCGTTATCTCTCGGTTTTTTAAGATATTTTATTGCCTCTCTTTCATTATTAGTTTTTATATTTGCCGTTAAAATTAAAATTCCGAATAAGAACGATATAAAATGGTTTATTCTTGCCGGGTTTTTCGGATTCTTCTTTTATATTATAACATTTAATCTTGGTTCTTCTACAGTTCCGGCGTCAACGTGCAGCTTAATGATTGCAACCGCGCCGGTTATTACCACTTTATTGGCAAGAATAATCAATAAGGAAAAATTAACAATAATAAAGTATATTGCAATAATAATTGAATTTATAGGCGTAGGAGTTTTAACTTTAATGAACGGAATATTTTTCATAAATATAGGATTTGTGTGGTTAATTCTAGCAAGTATATCGTTGAGTATATATAATATCTTGCAGAGAAAATTAACAAAAAAATATTCCGCAATACAAACATCCGTATTTAGTATTTGGTTCGGAACAATAATGTTATTTATCTTTTTGCCGAATTCTTTTACAGAAATAAAAAATGCGCCGTCAATGCAGATTATATATTTAATAATTTTAGGAGTATTTCCNAGCGCTATTGCATATATAACATGGTCATATGCTTTTAGCAAATCAAAATATACTTCATCTGTAACTAATTATATGTTTATAACACCGTTTTTAACCACCTTATTGGGTGTAATTTTAGCAAAAGAAACCCCGGATTTAGCAACAATATTCGGAGGAATAATTATTATGATAGGAATGCTTATATATAATTTTTTTGATAGACCAAGAAAAAACATCGCTGGCAGCCATAACGTTATGTGTAATAGTATTGAAAATTATTACAAAACACTTGACAAATAAAAAAAATGCAATATAGTATACAATATTGAAGAAAATATGAAAAATATTATGTATATTACAACTTATTTTTTAGTTCTCGTTTTTATTACCGCTCCTAAAGTAGAATCTCAGGAAAACCTGTCTGAAAATAATACGGAATTGGAATCATTGAAAGTAAAAACTGTGGACTCTGTTAAAATGGTCAGGCCGACAAAAAATGAACGGGCAATGACGGCATATAATCTTGGAACGAGCCTTATGCGTCAAAATAAATTAGATGAAGCCGAAAAACTATTTAACGAAGCAATCAGTTTAGATCCGGAATTTATAGATGCTATTGATCATTTAGGTATTGTATATAGAAGGCAAAACCGTTTAGAAGAAGCAGAAACAATGTATTTGTGCTCAATAGAGCTTAATAAGGAAAATACAGTTCCATTTATAAATTTAGCTGTAATTTATAGAATACAGGGTAAGTTAAATGATGCTTTTCAATTATACAGACATGTGGCGCAAATACACCGGATTATCCTGAAGGTTATTACGGAATAGGTGAAATATTTTATATCGCCGGTAATTATGAAAATGCAATGATATTTTTTAACAAAGCAATAGAATTGTATAATGAAATAAATTCGCCGGCGGTATATGATGCTTATTACTATAAAGGTATGATCTATTACTTAGATGAAAAATATGAAGAAGCTTTACATTATTTAGAAGAAGCAAGAAAAGGAAATCCAAACGACGAAATGCTTAAAAATACAATTAATGAAATAAAGAATAGAAAATATTAAATCCATGCCGCTTCACATAACAGGTCTGTAAACTGCTTATGTACGCCCTGCATTCATAATTTTAATTATCTGTTATAATATCAGCATGGAAGACTGTGAAATTGAAAACCTGTTGGTTCCGCGTTTTTTAAAATATGTCCGCTATGATACCGAAAGCGACCGCCGAGTAGAAGAAACTCCCTCCACCTCCGGACAGTGGGAGCTTGCGAAGGCGCTTAGGGACGAACTTTTAAGCATCGGTATTGAAGATGTAAAAATAACAGATCACTGTTATGTAATTGCCCGCCTGCCGTCGAGTCTGCGTTTTGAAAAAGCGGAAACCTGTATCGGGTTTCTTGCGCATCTTGATACCGCCTGCGATGTTTCCGGAAAAGACGTAAAACCTCAGTATGTGCAGAATTATTCGGGGGACAGGATAGAACTTGCCGGCGGACTTTGCCTCGATCCTGCAAAAGAGCCTGATCTTGCTGCACAGGCGGGAAAAGCAATTATCCACTGCGACGGAACGACACTGCTTGGCGCGGACAACAAGGCGGGAATTGCGGAAATAATGGCGGCTGTTGAATACCTTGCCGCAAACCCGCAAATAGAACACGGACAGGTCGAAATAATATTTACTCCTGATGAAGAAACCGGCAAGGGTCTGCCGTTTTTTCCCCTTGATGAGATTAAGTCCGCTTCTTGTTACACAGTGGACGGCGGTCCGATGGGCGAGATTGAGAGCGAGTGTTTTAATGCATGGAAAGCTGACATTGAGTTTAACGGCAAGGTTATCCACGTCGGCGCGGCTAGGGGCATACTTGCCAATGCGGCGTTAATGGCTTCAACATTTGCCGTTCTCCTGCCGCGCAGTGAAAGCCCCGAAGCCACAGACGGCTATTACGGTTATTATTGTCCAATGGAAATTTCCGGCAGTCTGGAAACAGCCGCGCTTGAAGTTTATCTGCGTGATTTTGACTCTGACGGAATGAAACGCCGCATTGCCGCGCTTGATGCTTTTGCAAAGGCAGTAGAAGCCCAGTTTCCCGGCGGAAAAGTCATTGTTAAAACACAACCTCAGTATTATAATATGAAGTCCGGCATTGATAAAAAACCCGATGTAATGGGAAGGCTGAAAAAAGCAATGGACAATCTTGGTATTAGCTGGCAGCTTAAACCTGTCAGGGGCGGGACTGATGGTTCAAGGTTGACAGAGCTGGGCATTCCCACCCCTAACATCTTTACCGGAGGGCGGAACTTTCACAGCCGCCTTGAATGGGTCAGCGTAAGTGAAATGTGCGCCGCCTGCAAAGTGATTATCGAGTTAATTAGAATTTGTCCGTAATGTAGACCTTGTACCAAAGGCGCGCGGCTATATTGAAAATTAATCTGTTTTTTAGGGAGAGTAATTATGGAAACTCTGGCAACNGCTTTTCATGAACAGGTAAAAAAGGCATTACCGTTATCTAAAGTAGATACTGTCATAACAGAAAATAATGTATATCAGGAAGGGAATAAGGATATTCTCCCTCTTCTGGACGAAATGGTGGAATATCTTGCTCTCCCCGGAAGCGGCCTTGACGGGCTTGAAAATCTTGAAGAATTAATGGCTAAGGCTGAAGCGGGAAAACCCTGTCTGCTATTAGTTGAACATTACAGCAATCTTGATCTTTCAATTGTTTCTACGCTTATATCTAAAGCCGGAGGACGCGGCAAGGACATAAGTAATGCATTAATTGCCGTTGCCGGAATGAAACTGAACGAAGATAATCCTATTGTAGCCGCATTTGCCGGCGCTTATNCCCGTATTGTAATCTATCCAAGCCGTTCCCTGCAGGAGTTGGATCCTGAAAAAGACAGCGCAGAAATAGCCAGAGGTCATGCAATCAACCGCGCGGCAATGAAGGCGCTCATCAGGAATAAATACAAGAGAAAACTTGTTCTTGTTTTTCCNTCCGGAACACGTTACCGTTCATGGGATCCTGAAACAAAAAAAGGCGTAAGGGAAATTGATTCTTACATTCGCTCTTTTGAATATATGTGTTTTGTCGCATTAAACGGTTTAATTCTGCATGTGCAAAAAACGGATATGATGAACGATGCTGTAACTAAGGATGTTGTCCGTGTTACCGTAGGACCTGTCATATCATGTGATGAGTTCCGTGAAAAGGCAAGGTCGGCGGTAGGAGAAGATGATGATAAAAAACAGGCTGTNGCCGATGCAATAATGAATGAGCTTGAAAAAATGCATATTGCTGCAGAAGAAAAGAGAAAAAAATTAATTGAAGCAGTTGACTTGCAAGAGAACTCTTGAACAAGCCTGACCAACANCCCGCCGCAGAACGGCTGGTTAATAAACCATCGCTGCGAATGAAGTGCAAGCTGCTGCGCCCCCGCCAGCTTTATATCACTTGATCAGGGGCGCGCCGCTTAAGGAAAGACGGTATTTTTACTTACCACTTGCCGCCGCCGCGTTCGTTACGCGGTTTGTCCATCGCTTCGTTTACACGCAGCTGCCGTCCGTCAAATTCGCGTCCGTTTGTGCCCGCGATAGCGGCGTTAACTTCTTCCTCACTGCCCATTTCGACAAAGCCGAATCCTTTGGAGTTGCCGGTTTCACGATCAAGAATGATCTTTGCGGAAGCGACAGTTCCAAAACCTGAGAAAAGAGTGCGAAGACCATCTTCGGTTGTGTTGTAAGAGAGATTGCCGACATACAGTTTCTTGGCCATTTTAAAAAAATCCTTCACCCGGAACAAACTTGAATTGTCTCTCTAAAGACAATCCTTGCCTGCGTGCGTCCGGGCACGCTTGTATATGCTTTTACACATATACGATGTACTTGTGTACATTTGTACTTACGTACAGTGGACTTGCGTCCAAGTATTCACGCCCGCACAAGCGGACAACTCAAATTCCCCCTGTCAGAGAAACCGGAGAAAAAAGATGCATAATTTGT
>WRGH01000095.1 GCA_009787285.1 Brevinematales bacterium | reverse complement strand
CCGCTTTTCTTATATCGCTGTTGATAAAAGCGGAACAATGTTCGCCGAATTTACACGGCGCATTTGCGTCTAACGCAATGGGACCGATGTCCTTTGCGCTGTGTATCGAAAGATCGCCTGAGCGGATTCTTCCAGAAATGAGCCCGTTCCGGCGGAGCAGGCTTCGTTCATAGCGTAGTCAATCGGCACTCCGTTTTTAAGAAGCACGTACTTTGCGTCCTGTCCGCCTATCTCAAAAATTGTCTCAACTTCACTGTCAAAGTAGGTTGTTCCGGCTGAATGGGCGATAATTTCGTTGTACACCCCAGCAGTTTCTAAAAACACGCCGAGAATCTCGCGGCTTGAGCCTGTTGTCGAAACAAGGCAAATGTCTATATTTTTCCCGCCGTATCCGCAATAACCTTTTCCTGAATAATAGCGAGACATTCTTTTAATGCCTTCACGGGATCGCCGTGGGTGCGCCCGTAATGGCTCGCTGCAATTTCATCAGTTTCAATGTCTACAAGACACGCCTTTGTGGTAGTGGAACCGCCGTCAACGCCAAGTATGTAGCGGCGATTGGTTCTTACCTTACCGCCGGCTTTTTCAAAAAATTTAACCTTGTCCTTCCAGTCGCGTAACGCGCTCAAAGAGCCAAAACGTATATCGTTAATTTTTAACAGTTTGTCCGTTGAAGGCAGACGGCTTCCCGACTGAGGCGCAAGAACAGCCGCTCCCAGCGCTTCAAAAACAGGCGCTGTTTCTGGAATGACAAATTCAATCTGAGGAGCTTTTTCGCGTATAAAACGGATAATGTGCCTGTTAAGCGTAATACCGCCTGTGAGCGCCACCCTGCCCGACGTTATCTTTGCGCGTTTTAGAAAATCAATAACCTTTACAGCCATGACATCGGAGAGCGAAAGAACAATGTCGTCCTTTGTCGCTTCGCGCTTGTTGAGCCTGTGGGTACAGTCGCTTTTCATAAACACCGAACAGCGTGTGGAAAGAGCGTACACTTTCGCAGTGTCAGACACCCTGTCGATGTCGTCAAGGGTCATGTCCATACGAGCAAGCTGTTGTTTTAAAAACTCGCCCGTACCGCTTGCGCATTTATTGCCGGAGAAATTGTTGATGATCCTGCCGTCAGTGTCCAGCGAATAGACAATAAGGTCTTCACCGCCCATACTGACAACAGCGTCAGCCTTGATGTCTAGCGCGCGCAGGGCGGCCTCGACGCAGAGAGGTTCAAGAGTGCCGTTTATATCAAACATAAATCGGCCTTCGTTGCCCGTAACAAGGGCGGGAATGCCTTCTTTTATTTTTCCTTCCGCCAAAAGCTTACGGACTGCCGCCCCGAAGTCGCCTTCATGCGGCGTTGAAGCTGTCCAAACCGCTTTTCCGTTTTCAATTACGCCGTTTGGCGAGTGGTCATACTCATAAAGAGCTATTTTTAAGCTTGTCGAGCCGATATTTATGCCTAGTGATTGCATTTTTTCCTCTTAAGGACAGATATTTTTCTATGAGGCAACCAAGCGGGTTTCCTGACAAATACATTTTACCAAGCCGAAGGATTTGGGGCAATACGCTTTTAATTATTCCTTATACTTTCGACTCTCTTTCTGGCGGTATCCATAATGGCTGCAACTTGTTTTTCAGCTTCCTGTTCTATTTTAACAGCGTTGGCCTCACCTTCGTTACGAAGTTTGTCGGCTGCTACTTTGGCAGCAATCTTTTCAATAGGCGATTTAGCTTCGTTTTCGAGTTTATCGGCGGCGGCTCTTGNCTCGGCGCGTAATCTGTCGGCGGTTTGTTTGGCCGCATTACGGATATTTTCAACCTGTCTTTCGGCCTCAGCCATAACGGCGGCTACCTGTTTATCAACCTCTTCCCTTACCTGTTTTTTGACTTCTTCGGTAACAACGCTTTTGACAATGTTACTCACCGTATCAGCGACATTAAGGCTTACGTTGGGGCTTAAAACCATACCGCCCATAAGTCCCGTTATTGTAAATTCCTTGATATTCGAACCGGGTATCTTGCTCAAAAGAGCAGTCGCGCCAGGACCAACTACCGAAACAGGCACAGATGCGTTTATCTTGTAATTCAACGACATATCGAGTCCCTGGCTTCCTAAGAGTTCGAGCTTTGTCTGCAAAATGTTCATCTGTATTGGTTCGACTATAAGCCGTCCGTTTCTAATTTCGTATTTTAAATTAAGATTTCTCAGGATAGGGTTTCGCAACGATTCATTTTTCAAAAGATCGGCAAACGCGCCGAACAGTTCGGAATTTCGTATTTCCACGTTTTGCGTCTGTAACAGTCCTTTTGAAGCTACCGTGTCCAATACGGCGCTGAGATGTTCGTCGAGAACGCTGTTCATGGTCAGATTTGCCGACACTTTTCCCGCGTAATTCTGCGGCTTCGGCAGTATTTTTTCGAGTATTGAAAACGATGAAAGCGCCGATGTGATGTCGAACTGCTTGATATTCATGTCAAAGTTAATCGACGGAACTTTGATATCCTGCGTATTATATTCGCCTGAGAGCATCATGCTTCCTTCCAGCAGGTTCATGGCAAGATTCTTCATCTGCAGCTTGCCGTCCCTAACTAACAATTCACCTATAGTGTTGGTTATGTTCAACTTGTCGAAAAGGATATTACCGATGTTGACATTCATTGTAAAGTCAACGTTCTTAGGTACTTCGATAACCGTCAGCGGAGAGGTATCGGCGGTTTCTTTGGGTTTTTCTCCGGTCATAAACTCATTGAGATCAATATTGTTCGATTTCAGATTGAGATTGCCGCGTACAGTACTGCCTTTGAAAATGAAAGGTATAAAATTCTCAAGCATACCGTTCATGGCAATATCCGTATTTCCTATAACGGCATCGAAGGCGGCGAGTTCAACCTTTTTGGGCGTAAAATTAAGCTGAGTGTTTGCGATTTTTACCGCTTTCGGGAAATCGGGGCTTTTAAAATCGAAACCGCTNAGTTTCAGCGTTCCACCCGCGTCAAAGTCTTCGTACTGTCCGTTTTCCAAGGTTGACATACGTCCCGCCAACGCAAGATCGCATTCCAGCAAACCTTTAAGNAGGATGTCGTCCAGCGGAACAATATCAGGCAAGGAGTTGAAGTCGATCCTGCCTGAAAACTTTGCCGCCGCTTGCATATCGCTTATGGGCGTCTTTACGTGCAGTTCAGCGTCGAACGGGTTGCCGGCCATCTCAAAATGAATCTTATCCGCATCAAGCGTTGTTTTGTCTAACACAACTCCGTCGTAAAAAGCTTTTACTGCGATGTTAATATTATTTACCGACTTAGGCAGTCCGGGATATTTGAACATGGCATTGTCAACAGTCAGGTTCACTCTGGCGCTGGGCATCTGTTCATTGTTATATGTGCCTTTTACATCGCCTGATATGGTGAAGCTGCCTGCCGTCGTTATCGATTCAAAGTCCTTCATATAGATAGCCGGAACAAGCGACAAAACATTCTTAAAATCCGTTCTTTCGGTGGCAAATGTCATGTCGATGTTGATGTCGTCCGGCATCTGCACCGAACCGGCGAATTTCAGAACAATTTCGTTCAGGTTAAACTGATTTTCTTTTAGGATGAATCCCATATTTTTAAGGTCGGCTGCAACTTCCGAAACAAGACCTACACGTGCATCGTTCAGAGGCGAATGCCGCCCATCCAAAAATTAACAGCGGCAATATCCAATTTCATGCCTAAGTCGGCATTATCCGCCGTCATATCGCCGCGCAGGAAGAAATTAAGATCGTTTGCCGCTGCAATTATCTTGTTAGAATCATCGCTAAAGGAAATGTTGGCATTGCGTATTTCAAATTTTTTGAGGGCTATCTTGAGTGCGGAGGCAGGTTTATCTTTACCGGACTCGATTTTCTCAGGAGAAGTTCCCGCTTGGGTAACCCCATCGGAGGGAATTCCAGCCTTCTCGCCGGGTTTCACAATATCCCAGTTGGCTTTGCCGTTTTCCAATATATGGGCGGATACTTCCGCTTTGTCGAGCAGTACCGATTTTACCCGTATATTGTTCATTTTTATGACGCTCATGATGTTGACCGTTACGCTGAGACTTTTAAATGCCACAAGCGTTTCACCTTCAAACTCGCCCGTACCTGTTACCGTTAAATCTTCCAAAGCCACATAGGCATTAGGAAAATTACGAATGAAAGACAGTTTGACATCCGAAAAATCAACTTTCGCCGTCAGCATATTGTTCAATTCTTTTTTGGCAATTTCCAGGATTTTTCCCTTGAACAAAATGGGTGTAACCAATAAAATCAAAAAGATCGCCAATACCGCAATCGGAACTATTATCAGTATTTTTTTTAATAATTTCATTTTTATTACTCCTATTTAATATCCCAGACGCTTCTTAGCTTTAATTTACCCGGTTTCCCGCTCAAAATTTTTACCTTCTTCTCGCCCGCGTTCATATCAAAATAATTGTCAGATAACACAATATCCTGATTGCGGTTTTGAATCTCCACGCTTTTTGCGTAAGCGGCGGCTTTTACCGTAACTGTATCGCCGTTTATCGTATAACGCAGCTTCGGGTCTTCCCAATNAAANAATTTCGGAAGCGAAAAGATAACAGTCCCTTCCGAAACAAGCGTATTCCCGTCGTAAAGATGATAACTTAAATACTCATCATTAAGTCTTATTTCGGGAACCAATATCTTGTCAAGCCACAGGGAAGAAAGAGCCGGAATCTTTAAGGGAATAGTCTTTTCCTTCAAAATATCCGCCTTTTTACCGCGTATTTCCCATTTTACGGTAACTTTTTTTTCCTGAGTAGTTTCGTTGGCAACCGAAAGGCGGAAACTTTTTTCGACAGCGTCTTTTACCTGCGGTTGATGATTTGCNTTCGGATCTTGAGTAAGCAGNCCTTCTTCGCAGCAGGAGATCATCAACGGCTGAAAAAAACGTTTTGCATAATAGTGCAGCGCTTTCCGGCGGAAGAAGTAGTCGATAGAAGCCCACGACGCTACAGGCCAGCAGTCGTTAAGCTGCCAGTAAATTGCGCCCATGCATCTTCCTCGGTTGCGGCGGAAATGCTCTACTCCGTACTTGATCGCTTCCGCCTGTAAAAGCTGCGAAGCGTAAATAAGAGTGTCAAAATTGTTGGGATATAAAAATGTCTGGTACATATAATTCATGATCTTACCGTTAGCTGCATTATTNCTCTGATGACGTTCCATAACATACGAAAAAATATTTCTGTCCTCAGGCAGGGTAAAGCTTTCTACGGTTTTTAAGGCGGGAAAAGACTGAAAACCGAATTCCGACACATAACGGAAGAAGAATTTACGGTATTCGGAAAAAGGCTTATCGCCGTGCCATACNTCCCAATAGTGAACGTCCCCCCNATCNGGATCATTCGGCGCGTCAAAACTGCCGCCTGACGAAGGGCTTGCAGGCCAGTAGAAAGTATTGGGATCGTGCTCTTTAAGAACCTGCGGAAAAATATACTCGTACATCTTGATATAATCGGCTTTCTGTTTCAGGGTATTGACCCAGCGCATTTTATCCACATACCATTCCATTTCATTGTTACCGCACCAAAGCCCAAGACAGGCGTGATGCCGTATACGCTTGATATTGTCAGCTAACTCCGCCCTGATATTTTGATCAAATTCTTCGTTAAGATCGTAAACCGCGCAGGCAAACATAAAATCCTGCCAGACTACAAGACCAAGTTCATCGCAAATATCAAAGAAATAATCGTCAGGATAATAACCCCCGCCCCAAACCCTGATTGAATTGAAGTTTGCTTCCTTGCACTGTTCAAGAAGTTTTCTTGTGCGTTTTGCGTTAACGCGGCTTAGGATATTGTCTTCCGGAATATAATCCGCGCCCATTGAAAAAATTTCTATTCCGTTTACCTGAAAAGCAAAACTTTCACCCCATTTGTCCTTCTGCCGCCTGACAGTCATTGTACGAAGCCCAATCCTGCGTTCCCATTTGTCAAGTTCCGCTCCTTTTGCGTTTAGTAAAATAACTTTTACTGTGTAAAGCGCCTGCGCGCCGTAACCGTTCGGCTGCCAAAGTTCGGGAGCGTCAATTACAATGCGATTTAATTTTTTATCGTTAGGCGATTTTAAATAAGATAAAGATTTACCATTGGGATCAGTTATAGTAATTTTAAAGGAATAATCCGACGCGCCTGACCGCGCGTTTTTCTGTATTTTTGCAGCGTCAATCATAACGGAAATATCCAACTCTACCGTTTCTTTTTTGTGAATTTGCGTTATGTATACATTATCAATACGCGCCGCGCGGATACCCGCAAGGCTGATGTCCCGCCAGATACCGGCATCTGGAAGACGCGGTCCCCAGTCCCAGCCGAACATACAGTGGGCTTTTCTAAGCTGGGGAAACCCGTCAAGGCATTGGGAAGCGCCGTCTACAAAAAGTTTTTTATGCGCTTCCC
>WRGH01000094.1 GCA_009787285.1 Brevinematales bacterium | reverse complement strand
GGGCAACCCCGGCACGGGAAAAACGACTGTCGCGCGGATAATGGGCGACGTGTTCAAGGCCGTAGGCATGCTTCCCACCAACAATTTGATAGAAGCGGACAGGGGGAAACTGGTGGCATCATATTTGGGCCAGACAGCCAAGCTGGTGGCGCAGCAGTGCGACAACGCTATGGGCGGCATCCTTTTTATAGACGAAGCATACTCGCTGAAACAGGGTCCGCAGGACAGTTTCGGGCAGGAAGCGGTGGACACGCTCCTTAAACGGATGGAAGATGACCGGGGCAAATTTGTTGTTATAGCCGCCGGCTATACCAAAGAGATGGAAGAGTTTTTAGCATCTAACAGCGGTTTTAAGTCGCGGTTTTCGGATTACATCAACTTTGACGACTACAACACGTCCGAAATGCGGGAAATCTTTATAGGGATGTGCAAAAAGAGAAAAATTGAATTTGCCCCCGGCTTTGACGAAGCGTTGCAGAAAAGGCTGGATAATCTATATAGAGGAAGAAACGCCCAGTTTGCCAATGCCCGCACGGTAAGGCAATTATTTGACAAAACAAGGGAGAATGTATCCGTAAGGGTGCTTGCCATGAAGAAACCCGAAGAAGAACTCAAGCGCGAAATATTAATTATGCGCCCGGAAGATTTGGATATGACCGTATAGGAGTAATAGTATGCAATGTCCATCATGCAAAGAAACAATAGATGATGATTCCCGTTATTGCGATCAATGCGGGGAGCAAATACTGGTCTGCTCGGTATGCGGGCGTCCCGGCAAGGGAAAGCGCTGTATATTTGACGGAAAAGAATTGGTACCGGCAGCAGGCGGCACCCCCGCGCCAACAGTTCAGACTCCGGGTATGCAGCCGGTACCGCAAAGCGGCGGCTCCTCCGGCGGTGCAAACAGCGGCGGCACCGTAAACGGCGACAAAATAAAACTTACGTCCCAAATACACGGTATAATGATCGAAGCGCGAGACGGTGATATAATCGGGCGCAAGAACGGCCCCTTTGCGAGTATTTTTGGACGCTTCAACTATGTATCAGGCACGCATTGTAAAATCGTTAAAACCGCCGCAGGTTGGCATATTCAGGACATGGGTTCCACTAACGGCACAACTTACAACGGAACGGCGCTTGTTCCCAATGCGCTCTACCCGCTCGCGAACGGCGCAACAATAAAAATCGCCGATGTCGAATTACTGGTAACATTTGATACAGCCGGAGGCGGGACAACGCGAATATGAAAACAATTCTTTCCGTTTACGGCGTTTGCGACATCGGCTTAAAAAAGCCAAACAACGAAGACATGATCCTGCTTAATGACGAAATGTTCCGGGACGGATCAAGGCAGAAAGAATTTGATGCCGATAAAAGAACAGTAATAGCAATAGCGGACGGAATAGGCGGACTGGACAGAGGAGAAGCGGCCAGCGAAATGGCGCTGGTCAGGCTAAAGGAAGTTCTTGAAAAAATTCCTGATGATTTGAACAATCAGGAATTAAAAGAAGTATTCAATGTATATACTCAGGAAACCCATAATGTAATGTCACAGGGAATGGGAAGCACCATAGCTGGGCTTTTTGTTTACCGGAATAAAGTTTTCCGTTTCCATGCCGGAGACTCGAGGATTTATCTTCTGCGTAACGGCGGTCTGCGCCGACTTACGATAGACCACTCACTTAAGGAATCGGGCGGGAACCCTGACGCTCCTTCAAATATAATCACCAATGCGTTGGGAGGCGGAAACAGCGCGTTCATCGAATTTGAGGAAATCGATCAGCCCTTCATGAACGGCGACATATACCTTTTATCTTCGGACGGTTTGCACGATCTTGTTCCTCCCGATGTAATTTCCGATACGCTTATGTTACCGGATGCCGAAGAGATTGAAGCCACAGAAAAACTGTTAACACTCGCAAAAGACAACAGTGGAAAGGATAATATTTCAATCATTACTATAAAAGTAAAGGATAAAGAAAAATGAGTACAGAAAGAATGAACGACGAACAAGGAACTGCCCGTATGGACGAAGGTACAGCCAGAATGGAGGCAGCTAAGACAAGTACCAAAAAAACAGGAGTTGTTTTTACTTCGGGACAGACCATAGTTTTAAACGGCAAAGACTGCGTAATAGACAAAATGATCAGAGGCAGTTCAGGCGAAGCGGTTGTTTATAAGGTAATTATAGACGGCAAACCTTACGCGCTGAAACACTACAAACCCAATACGCCGTTAAGCGATACAGCGAAAGAAGTTATAACCAAAATTAAAAATAACCCCAAGGACAGGATTGTAAAAATATACGACTTTGGAAGTTATAACGACCAGGATTTTGAAATCATGGAGTACGCCGAAGGCGACACCCTTGACCAGTACCTGAAAACCAACGGCGCTATACACGACACGACTAAAATAAAAAACATCGTAAAGATGATAACCGAAGGTCTTGAACAGCTACACGGTTTTTATAAGGTAATTTATCAGGACTTAAAGCCGGAAAATATATATTTCAAGGACGATGGCAAAACATCAATAGTTCTCGCCGATTTCGGCATTTCAAGCATTATGAAAGGTTATGATGAAGAAGTCGAAGTAACCGCCAGCGTTACAGACCTTTACGCCGCGCCTGAACTGGCGCGCAAAGGAAACAACACTAATGTAATGGCAACGCCGGCAGTAGATTATTTCGCTCTTGGGATAACGATGATAGAACTCTGGCTGGGCGAGAAACCGTTTAAGGGCGTAAAGGCGGGTAAGCGTGATTCTTTGATCAATGATGAAGAAGTAGATTTACCGATTGACATGCCTGACGATTACGCGGCGTTAATAAAAGGGCTTATCAAGCCGAAGCGGAAAGACCGATGGGGAAACGAACAGGTAAGAAAATGGCTTATAGGCGAAGCCCTTTTAGTTGAATCCAAAGCTTCTGTAAAAGCAAGCACGGTTTATGATCCGTTAAAGTTTTCAGCTAACGAATCCGCCGAAAGCCCCAAAGAACTTGCGGCTCTTATGGAAAAATATCCCGACATAGGGAAGACCTGCCTGTATGACGGCATAATAAAAGAGTGGTTGAAGAAAGCCGGTGATTTAATGCTTTACAATTCAATCCAGAACATCATGTCGCAGTATGCTAAAGACAAAGACGCTGGGCTTTACAGCTCGGTACTTGTCCTTGATCCTGAGATACCGTTCAAGAGCAAAAGCGGAAAAATATGCAGAACTGCCGAAGACATGGCAAACGCAATAATGGCAGAATCCGCGTATTACATGGAAGACTTGAAAAAGCCTAACGCGAACCTGTACCTGTACCTTGAAGCCGCCGAAGGCGCACAGGGTAAGGAAGCGGCTGATACTTTCTGCAAATACTTTAAGGAATACTCCCCTAAACGTGCGCTCGCGTTAGTATATTTAAAATTACAGGGAGACGACGGCATAACCATAGGGACGAAATATTATCAAAGCCCTGATGAACTAAAGAAAGAGAAGGATGCAGGTCAGATAGCCCTAATAAAAAAAGCTGTAAATGAAAAGGATTCCGTTCTGCTTGTGTGGCTGTCCGATATATACGGGGATAATCTCAAATCAACGGATGGGTTCAATAATTTCAGCATACTGGAACAGTTTTTCTTACTGGGCTTATTGCCGTTTCTTTCATACAAAGAGCTTGGCGGCAACAGTTGGGACGCATTAAAATATTTTATTGATTTCTGTCCGGGGATGTCCGATCTTTTTGAAACATATGCCGCGCAGGGCTTACTGCTTACAGGGCAGAACTATATTGATAAAAAGACTCCAATCAACTATGCGGTGTGTAACTTCAATGAATTAAGCAGAAAACACGGTACAGATACTGTTTATAATTTGATTCGTCTTCTGCATAAACTGGGAGCCGATATCAATGAATATTCAGGCAACAAAACATGCCCTCTTATTAACGCCTACGATGTAGAAAATAATGATCTTGTTAAACTGCTGCTTGAACTGGGAGCGGATAAAAACCAGTACTGTGTGTATAAAGAGCGCATTGAACAACAGAAACAGAAAGCCCGTGAAGAGCAAGAGCGCAAGGAGGCCGAAGCCAAACGCGAAAAGATATTGAAAAAAATCACAGGCATTTTAGCTGCCGTGATTGCTGTAGCGGCAGTCTTATTTATTGCTTACAGACTGACAGGAAGTTTATTTAAATTTCAACAGAATGATCAAGGAACAATTACTGTTACTGGGTATAGTGGGAAAAAAGAAGTAGTTATCCCCTCAACCGAAAAGGGCACCAGTGTCACAGAGATCGGAGATAACGCATTTTCTGGAAAAGAAATTACTGATGTTACCATTCCTGACGGTGTTACCACAATTGGAAAAAATACGTTTTATGACAACGAACTGACCAGCGTTGTAATTCCCGATAGCGTTACCACAATTGGAGAAAATGCGTTTAGGAGCAACAGACTGACTAGTGTTACCATTAGCAATAGCGTTACATCTATTGGGCGAGGCGCGTTCTCTTATAACACATTGACGAAGGTTACCATTCCCAACAGTGTTACATTTATTGGGCCAGCAGCGTTCTATCGAAATGAACTGACTGATATTACCATTGGCAATAACGTTGTCTCAATCGGGGATATGGCGTTTGAAAATAACTCATTAACCAATATTATTATTTCCAACAGTGTTACATCTATTGGATTTAGTGCGTTTGCAGATAACCCTATAACAAGTGTCAGAATTGGGGCAAATGTTAAACTTGGCAGTAACGGGAATACAAACGGAATACTTGGGGAAAACACCGGATTTAATGGCGCTTATGATAATAACGGCAAAAGAGCGGGAACCTACACACGACCCGATGAAAACAGCACTACATGGACACGAAGATAAAGGATTAAAATGGCGGAAGTACACGAGCGGATTGCTAAGTATAAAGTATATGTTTCTATTGGGAGTCATACAACCGGACTGAAAGCGAACGGTACGGTGGTTGCGGTTGGAGAAAATACAAATGTCAGTGCGATACCGGGAGTTGGCGGGACATTGGCCATATTCCTGAAGAGCTAGTTTGTAAGTGGAAAGATATATGCAAATACTGCGACGGCAAACTAGGCAGCCTTTTCAAAAAGAAATGCAAGGATTGTGGGAGGGAAAATTGAGGTTATCGGTTTATCGTTTTGAGGGATAGGGGAAACGTATGAATAAAAAGCGAATCCCAAGACGGATAAAAATTGACGGTCAATGGTAAAATATTAGTGCAAGGCGATCTGGTGAATTTAGTCTTAGATGGAGGTTTTAATTATGGGTATTTTAATGTGCATCCTTAAAAAAATAGTCGAGCTGTCGAAAGAATACGTTGACTTGTTTGTTTGTTTGGGCGTCGTTGTTGCGGGGTGGCAATGGTTCATAATGAGAAAAGGGAAAAAGCAAGCGACTATTGAATTTTATAATAACATTCGTAAGGATTTTATTGATTCATTAAAAAAATTAGATGAAAGGTTTCCAAAAGGTCAAGACATTAATCCTGATGATATTAAAGGACTAAACAATTTGGATATAAAATATGCAATAACCGAATATTTATCTTGCATGGAAAGATTTGCTGTCGGTTTACAAACAAATATTTATGATATCAAAGTATTTAAAGAAATGGTAGGGGCTACTCTTACCGTAGAATGGTACAAGAAACTAGAAAAAGTTATTTGTTTTCTTCGTGAAGAGTATAAAAGCCCTAAAGCATATAAGAACCTTGAAGATTTGGTCTCCAAATTAAGTTAGATGAAGAATAAATAAATGGTTATTGAAATTATCGTAATATTAAAGAAATGAAGGGGATAAAGATGAAGATTGATTTTGTTTCAAAGATGACTCTTGCGACTTGTATATCCGATCCTCTTGCAATGGAATATAACGTTAAGGAATGTATTAAGCTTGGTCGTGCGTACCATAATGATGGGGACTTTGAGAAATCTATTTTTTATTTTAGTGAGGCAATACAGTTAGAGTTAGAACCCAATAATGCGGAATTGTATTTCTATCGTAGCAATGCATATGGCAATAAAAACGACTATGATCAGGCAATCATGGATTACGATCAAGTGTGATAGCCAAGACTTGTGAGACAACTAACCAAGTTGTCAAATAAGTCTAATATTACAGAGCGGGCAGGGCAAAGACCTTGACGGCGGTATTGGTGTGGATTCAAAAAAGGCGAGTCCAGAGCCTCCGTAAAGAAAGTCCACACCATCTAACGGCTGCAATGGCTTTGCCCTGCGCTGCAAGAGATAGTTACGTAAAAGTATGCTCAAGTCATCAACGACAATTTCTCTCTTATAAATTCGCTTTTTTCCTGTAATCCGATATTTCCGGTTTCAAGTATGACAACATTGGGCTTTTTCGGATCCGGTCTTACCTTGCCGGCGGATTCCTGCATAAGCCTTAGGAACCTGTCAACCTTAATACGGGAAACTTT
>WRGH01000093.1 GCA_009787285.1 Brevinematales bacterium | reverse complement strand
CTTCCACAGGATCGCCTAACGGGGCTACCTTGCGGACATAGACCTCTACGCCTTTGGTAATGCCCATTTCCATGATACGGCGTTTTACAGGTCCGCCGCCGTTTATTTTTATTACCCGCACNGTTTCGCCGGGTTTTGTCTCTTTTAACGTCTGCATGGTCATCCTCCTTACACCATGATTTTTACGGCCATTTCNTCGCTTACGGCCACGCGGGATTCTTTTATACTTACAATTACGTTACCGCTGTTTTTGGTAACAACNGTAATATACGAACCGGGAATAAAGCCGAGGTTTGCGAGAAACTGACGGATTTCTTCCTTGCCGCCCACCTTTTTTATAGAAGTTTCCTCTCCGATTTTTGCCATTGACAAAGGCATCATTTTATCCTTCCTTCCTTTCCGGTTCTGCGGTTAGTTATAACTTACCGCAAGGTAAATAAAAACGGTTAGTTATTACTAACCNCTTGTTATATAAAGTTAGCTTATCCTAACTTATTTGTCAAGCGTTTTTAACAATATTTTTTCAGCGCCGTTTGCCCCGCGCCTGTAAGAAATATTCGTTAAAGTTTCACTTTTAAGGCGTAAGAATCGCGTCATTGTAAACCATAATAAAACCCTTGAAAACATAGTAAACCTATTGTATAATAGGATATTGTGGGAAAAAACGCGACACATGATATAGAAATAGCGGAAAAACAAGGTTTACAAAAACGTCCATTCCGTATTGGCGGAATGTTCTGTGTAAACTGTCAGAAAACAATTGAAAAAAAACTGAAAAACACCGCCGGAGTTCACAGNGTGACTGTCAATTACCGTACCGGAGCGGCGGCTGTAACCTACGATGCCGCAATAATTGGCTTTGACAAAATTTCGTCAATAATTGAAGAACTTGGTTACCGGACGCTTGAGGGGCAGGGTAAAACAGCTTTACAAAACAAGACAGTCCTTAAAATCGCCGGAACACTGGTAATTATCCTTGCCCTGTTTATGCTGATGCGGACATTCACAACAAGTAAACTTGCCGCCGCCTTTCCTCTTGCTCAGGAAGGCATGGGATACGGAATGCTGTTGGTTATCGGCCTCCTTACCGGTGTTCACTGTATTGCCATGTGCGGAGGGTTAAACCTTTCACAAACTTTACGGAGGAATGGAGAGTTGGNATCAGGGNTTGGAAAATCGTCGCTTGCAAGCACATTTTCTCTGCTTCTTCCGAGTATTCTCTATAACGGCGGACGGCTTGTTTCGTATACGGCGGTCGGGGTTCTCGTCGGCGCTTTAGGTTCGGTGATTACCCTATCAGGACATTTTCAGGGACTGGTACAACTAGTTGCCGGAGTCTTTATGGTAATCATGGGAATCAATATGCTGGGACTGTTTCCGGCTTTACGGCGTTTCATCCCGCAAATGCCGAAAATCTTTGCTAAAAAGATAGATGAACAAAAAACCGGAGGACCGCTGGTTGTCGGTTTCCTGAACGGGTTTATGCCCTGCGGTCCTTTACAGGCTATGCAAATTTACGCTCTCTCTACAGGAAACCCCATCAAAGGCGGTATTTCTATGTTCCTGTTCTGCGCCGGAACTATTCCCCTGATGTTCGCGCTGGGAGCGGTAAGCTCCGCCTTAAGCGGCGTAAAAGGTCAAGTATTCTCCCGCCGCGTTATGCAAGCCGGAGCGGTTCTTGTCGCGGCTCTTGGTCTTGTCATGTTTTCCAACGGTTGGAATCTTTCCGGGTTTATTAATCCATTAGATAAGGCGGCTTCTTTCAAAGCCGCTTCCGTACGGACTGGCACAGGCGCTTTCGTTCCGGTTATTCAAAACGGTGTGCAGATTGTCAATTCAACACTGCAGCCGGGACGTTATCCTGCGATAACTGTGCAGCAAGGTATTCCGGTACGCTGGATCATCAACGCGCCGCCGGGCAGCATTAACGGCTGTAATAACCGCATGATCATACGCGAATACGGCATACAGTATACTTTTAAGCAGGGCGACAATGTGATTGAGTTTACCCCGTCAAAAGCGGGCAGGTTCCGTTATTCTTGCTGGATGGCAATGATACACAGCACCATTACCGTACTTGCCGATGGGGAAAGCGCCGCCGATGCGCGTGAGCCGGATACCTCGCCCAAACCGGCTGGGGTTCAAATACCAACGGATACAATCGCCATCGCGAAAATAGCGGATAACGTACAGACGGCGGCGATACGTCTTGGCGATAAAGGCTTTGAACCTGCGGTAGTTGTTATGCAAAAACAACTGCCTACATTGTGGACAATCACCGTAGATTCCGTTGGTCCCGGCGGCAGAAGCATTATCTTTCCCGTTTATTACGCCATAATAGAGACAGAGCAGGGGGAAAACCAGCTGCAGCTTATTCCAATTGAGGATTTTGAATTCTACACGGAGGATAATCTTTTTTTCGGTTATGTAAAAATAGTAGACGATATTACACGTGTAGATGTTGATGCGGTAAAAGAAGAAACGGCGAAATTTAAAACGCTGACATATCCCGAAGCATATTTTGATACTGCCTACGGCGGTTATTAACAAAAAGGAAATTATATGTTGACTGAAACTTTGTCCGTAGGCGGTATGCACTGCGCCGCTTGTTCCGCGCGCGTTGAAAAAGCGCTTCGCAAGCTGGAAGGCATTGAAAGCGCCTCGGTAAATCTTGCCACAGAAAAGGCGACGGTTATTTACGATCCGAAAACCTTGCGCCTTTCGGCAATCAAGGAAACCATTATCAATACAGGTTACGAAGTTATTGAAACTTCAAAAAATACGTTTGACGCTGACAAACTCCGCAAAGAAAAAGAAATTAAGCTTCTGTGGACAAAATTTATCGTTGCCGCTTCGTTAGGGCTTCCCCTGCTGTATATCGCTATGGCTCCCATGATTAAATGGGTCAGTCTTCCTTTTCCAAGCGCGCTTGCCCCCATGCGCTTTCCTTTGACATACGCCCTCGTACAGCTTGCGTTAATCATTCCCATTATAATAGCCGGTAACCGGTTTTATACCGTTGGTTTTAAAAACCTTCTGCGCCGCAGTCCCAACATGGATTCGCTTATCGCCATTGGAACCACGGCGGCGGCGGTTTACAGTGTTTATAATATGTTCCTTATTGCCGCAGGGAATCATCATGCGGTTGAAGCTTTGTACTTTGAAACCGCAGGAGTTATTATCGCTTTGATTCTTTTGGGCAAATCTCTTGAAGCGGTATCCAAAGGCCGTACGAGCGAAGCGATAAAAAAACTTATGGGCTTAGCTCCCAAGACCGCCATCGTTATAGTAAACGGCGAAGAAAAAGAAATTCCCATTAACGAAGTAGTTCCCGGCGACATTGTTGNGGTAAAGCCCGGCGCGAAAATTCCGGTTGACGGAATTGTAACCNAGGGGCAAAGCGCNGTTGACGAATCCATGCTNACCGGAGAAAGTATGCCGATTGACAAAAAATCAGGCGATNCGGTTTACGGAGCTACCATTAACATTAACGGCCGTTTTTGCTTTAGGGCGGAAAAGGTCGGGAACGAAACCGCTCTGGCGCAGATTATCAAACTGGTTGAAGACGCGCAAGGCTCAAAAGCGCCGATAGCGCAAATGGCTGACATTGTATCCGGTTATTTTGTACCGGTTGTGTGTACTATTGCACTCGCCGCCGGTATCGCGTGGTTCATTGCGGCTTCTGCCGGAATTGTCAGCNTGCCTGCAGGAAAAACAGTAACGGAATTCGCCCTAACAATTTTTATTTCTGTACTGGTCATCGCCTGCCCCTGCGCNCTGGGACTTGCCACACCTACGGCGATCATGGTGGCAACCGGCAAGGGCGCGGAAAACGGNATTTTGATTAAGGGCGGCGAAGCTTTGGAAACCGCCCACAAAATTCAAACNATTGTGTTTGANAAAACCGGAACGATTACCGAAGGCAAGCCGGAAGTTACGGACGTGGTTACAGCCGCAGGAATCGAAGAAAACTACCTTTTGCAAATAACAGCTTCCGCTGAAAAAGGAAGCGAACATCCGCTGGGACAAGCGATTGTTCACGGAGCGCAGAACAGAGGACTTACGTTATTTGATACCGAAAATTTTTCAGCGGTAACAGGACGAGGTATTGAGGCAGTGATTAACGGCGTTTCGGTTTTGGCAGGAAACCGCAAATTAATGGACGAAAAAAACATTCCTCTTGCGGAACTTGAGACCGCTTCCGACAGGCTAGCCGGCGAGGGAAAAACGCCGATGTATATCGTTCTGGACGGCAAGGTCTCAGGTGTTGTAGCTGTGGCTGATGTACTTAAACCTTCCAGCAGGGCGGCGATTGATCGTCTTCATAAAATGGGAATCAAAGTCGCCATGATCACCGGAGACAATAAAAAAACAGCAGACGCCATCGCCAAACAAGTGGGAATTGACCGCGTACTTGCGGAAGTTCTGCCTCAGGACAAATCCGCAGAAGTGAAGAAATTACAAGATGAAGGCTGCAAAGTAGCCATGGTTGGGGATGGAATTAACGATGCTCCGGCGCTTGCCCAAGCCGACATCGGAATCGCTATAGGAAGCGGGACAGACGTGGCGATGGAGTCCGCCGACATTGTACTTATGCGTTCCGATCTGATCGATGTTCCTACGGCCATTAATTTGAGCAAGCGGACAATCCGCAACATTAAACAAAATCTGTTCTGGGCATTCGGTTATAATGTGCTGGGTATTCCAATTGCTGCAGGTATTCTTTATATCTTTGGAGGACCGCTCCTCAACCCTGTTTTCGCCGCCGCCGCCATGAGTTTAAGTTCGGTATCAGTACTGACCAACGCGCTGCGGCTAAAAGGATTTAAAGCGTAAGCGGCAGAGATATAAATTCAATCCACATCCGGTGTCGTTTTCAGCGTTATCTCCCCCTAAAAAAGTGCTTTAACATGCTTGACATTATTATTTATAAATCATAGTATTCATATATATTTAATAGGAATTATAAGGGCTTTTTAATTCCAAATTTATCAGGGGGAAATAATATGGTTAAAGTTGCAACAATTGCAGGCTCGGATACTTCCGGCGGAGCCGGACTTGAAGCGGATTTAAAAACATTTGAGGAATACGGCCTTTATGGAATGACGGCGGTAACCCTTATTGCAACTATGGATCCCGATAATAATTGGGCGCACGGCGTGTTTCCAATTGATGAAAAAACTCTAAAGGCTCAATTGGAGACTGTATTTAAGGGCGTCGGAGTTACAGCGGCAAAATCGGGTATGCTTGGAACTTTTTATGCAGTTGAATTAACCCGTGAATATATAAGTACATATAATATTAGAAATTATGTGCTTGATCCGGTAATGGTTTGCAAAGGCAACGCGGCAACTGCCGATGAAGCGTTAAATCCTGAACTGAATCTGTCTGTTGCTGAAAAATTACTTCCATTGGCAAAGGTTGTTACGCCGAATTTATTTGAGGCAGGTCAGCTTTCCGGTATAAAGGAAATTTCATCTGTTGAGCAAATGAAAGAAGCCGCAAAAATAATTGCGGAAAAGGGAGCCGCAAATGTATTTATAAAAGGCGGTTCAAAATTGCCTAACGCGGCAGAAGCTGTTGATCTTTTGTATGATGGGAAAAATTTNGAATTAATAAANGACCGTCTTGTAAAAACCAATTGGGTACACGGGGCCGGTTGTACTGTATCAGCGGCGATTGCCGCCGGATTGGCACGCGGACTTTCAGTTTATGACGCAGTTGTCCTGGCAAAAAAATTTATTACCTTAAGTCTTAACGGAGGTTTTGCTCTTAACAAATGGGTCGGTCCAGGAAATCCGGCAAATTGGAGGGAAAATAATTTGTTTTCATAAACAAATAAAAAAAACATGGGACGAACATACAACAAAAGAAACAATTCTAAAAAATCACATCCAAGAAATGAGCAGCCGATTGATATTGCCGAACTGCTGGAAAAAACGCATTTTGAAACGATCATGGCTTTTTCTGAAGCGTTGGAAGCCAGGGACCAGTATACCGCCGGACATTCACGCCGGGTTATGGAATATTCCAAAGGTATCGGGCAGCGCATGAAATTAGATAAGCAAGATATTGAANACCTTAAAAGATCTGCGTTGCTGCATGACATCGGAAAAATAGGAATACCTGATATTATTCTTAAAAAGAAAACAAAACTAACCAATGAGGAATATGCCATAATTAAATCACATCCTGAAACAGGAGCCTCTATTCTTAAGTATATAAAGGCTTTCAAAGATTTAGTGCCGGCAGTATATCATCACCATGAACAATTTGACGGCGAAGGATATCCNGACGGCGTTAAAGGCACGGCAATTCCCCTGCACGCGCGGATTATTGCCATTGCCGANACCTTTGACGCAATGACATCAAACAGATCGTACAGGAGCGCGCTTTCTTTCAGGTCGGCGTTATCCGAACTTAAGCGGAATAAAGGGGTGCAATTTGATCCGGACATTGCTGATATTTTTATTGAAATATTACAGGAATCGCCCTTTTATTTTTCACGTTTTAGGGAGCCTGAATATCATTTATAGGCAACAGCAGTCCTTCGTGATTATACTTCTTAA
>WRGH01000092.1 GCA_009787285.1 Brevinematales bacterium | reverse complement strand
AATCTTTTTGTTCCCGGAAGGCTTTGTCTTTTTGGCGAACACAGCGACTGGGCAGGATTGCACAGAATAATTAATGCCGGTATTGTTCCCGGAGCGGCTATTGTTACGGGTATTGAACAAGGAATCTACGCGGAAGCGGAAAAGTGCGAGCATTTTGTTCTACGCAATGAAGCGGTAGAATTAAACGGAATGTGGGTAGATTTTGATTGCTCAATGCAAAATAAAGAATTACGTTCCATTGCGGAATCTGACAGTTATTTTTCTTATGCTTCCGGCGTTGCATCGTATATAAAAGATCATTATTCTGTTGAAGGCGTCAAGATTACCATTAAAAAAATGACATTGCCCATGAAAAAAGGATTATCTTCAAGCGCCGCCATTTGTGTATTNGTAGCTAGGGCATTTAATCGNTTATATTCGNTGAACCTTAACACGCGTGGAGAAATGGATATAGCTTTCAAGGGTGAACAGCGAACGCGTTCCCGCTGCGGAAGGCTGGATCAGGCGTGCGCTTTTGGAACAGTGCCGGTATGTATGCATTTTGACGGTGATGACATAAATATAGAAAGATTGTCGGTTAAAGGAAATTTTCATTGGGTATTTGCCGACTTAAATGCCAAAAAAAATACAATAAAAATTCTTGGAGATTTAAATAAATGTTATCCTTTTGCGGAAACAGACAAAGAAAAGAATGTTCATGCAGCGTTAGGTGAGTTAAACCAAAATATAATAAAGAGGGCTGCTGAATATCTTAAAAACGGAGAAGCGGCAAAAATCGGCGAACTAATGATNGAAGCCCAAAATATGTTTGATTCAATGGTGTCTCCAGCATGCCCGTCCGAGCTTACAGCTCCGATACTTCATTCTTTTTTAAGTGATGAAAAAATAAAATCATTAACCTACGGGGGAAAAGGGGTTGGCTCCCAAGGAGACGGAGCGATTCAATTTTTGGCAAAAGATACTTTATCACAGGAAGCATTGTGCAAATATCTTGGGGAGAGGGGATTATTACCCTATAAACTTACTATAAAAACGCATTATCAAATAAGAAAAGCGATAATACCGGTTGCCGGTTTCGGTACTCGTTTATATCCGGTAACGCGCAGGATTAAAAAAGAGATGCTGCCCTTAATCGATAAAGACGGATTGGTAAAGCCCGCTGTACTGATTCTCATGGAACAGCTAATTGAAGCGGGGATTGAAGAAATTTGTTTGGTAGTTGGCGGAGAAAATGATATTCGAATGTATAATGATTTCTTTATCAACCAGTTAACGGAAGAGCATCTTTCTAAATTGCCGAAGGAGATGAGAAAATACGAAAATAATATCCGTACTATAGGNGAACGGATTAGTTATAAAATTCAGAATACGCGGCTTGGTTTTGGGCATGCGGTATCTCTATGCAGTGATTTTTGCGCNGGTGAACCGTTTCTNCTTCTTCTTGGAGACACTGTATATATGTCGACAAAAAAAGAAAATTGTATGCAGCAGNTTATTGAAATTTACGAGAATCTAAAAAAACCGCTTATCGCCATACACAGAGTTCCTATTGAACAAACTTGTCATTATGGAATACTTTCAGGTGTTTGGCAGGATGATTCTCATCAACAATTGGAAATTACCGATTTTATTGAAAAGCCCGTTCAATCTTATACGGAACAAAATCTTTTCATGTCTGGAGATAAAGGGAAAGAATACTATGCGGTGTTCGGTCAATATATTCTCCCGTATGAAATTTTTGAGGTTTTGAACGGCATTATTTCAAATGAACAAGATCAATCATCAGAGATAAATATGACAGATGTAATAAGGTCTTTCGTAGGCAAAGGGCTGACAGGCGTGGTACTGGACGGCGCAATGTACGATATTGGAAATCCAAACGCATACAAAGAAACTTTTGCTTCATATGCGGAATCCGGTAAATAAAAAANAATTACGTTTGCTCAATATTTTTTGACCGAGGAGAGAATCGGACTCCCGACCATCTGCTTAGAAGGCAGATGCTCTATCCACTGAGCTACTCGGCCTGATTAGAAATTATACAAATTATTCTGTATTAAGACAAGATAAAACATAATTATATGGTCAACTTACATTTTTAACTTGTCATGCAGCAAGTGCTTAAACTTGATTGCCAATTTGTTTTTAGGTTCNAGGGCAAGGGAATTTTCGCAATCGGATAAGGCTTGAGGATAATCTCCGATGTGATAATAAGCCTGCGCCCGCCTGAAAAGGCAAAAAGATTGATATGGGTTTATTGAAAGGGACAGGGTGTAGTCGTCTATTGCAGATGAATATGCCTTCAATACAGAATGGACAACTCCCCGGTAATATGCCGCTTTATATGATTTGTTATCAAGNGCAAAAGCATTATTGAAATCATCAATTGCTTCGTTGTAACAAGAACAGGCAAAATTGGCCATTCCCCGGTGTTTATATATTAATGAACAAATAGTGCTGTTTGGNTTTAGTTCAAGTATTTTACTGTATTGGTTTATTGCATCGTTAAACCGGTTCTGGTTGTGGGCGGATAGCGCATTGACAAGAAGATCATCAATAGAAGCGCTTTCATTATATACGGGAATATTTTTTTCATCAATGACGCCAAGAGGACTGTTTTTTTTGTATTTTTCTTCAGAGAAAAGCAATTCATCGGTTGATTCTTCAATTTTTTGAAAAAAACTTTCGCGNCTTTTATCCATCTCTTTTGTGAATTTTCTCTGATAGCTTCTGATTTCCTGAAAAATAATATCAGCCAAAGAAAGGCTTGCATTAACGGCTGCCAGTTTACGTTTCATAGGTTCGTCAAACGGACTGAATTCCGCTTTATAAACAAGTTCATGCTCAACTTCCGCCCATGCATCCTGTAAAATAGTGCGTATTTGAATTTCCACTATGTCAATTCCCGCGTCTCCGCGTTTTTTAATTATATCATCCGGTATTCGTAATAAAATATGTGTCGATTCATAGCCAAATTCCTTGAAAGTAGCGTGCCCTTTTTTCTCTTTTTCTTCAATGTAAAAATTTTTATTTATAATTTGTTCTATAACGCTAATATCTTCTATAAAGGGACATATAATTCGTATTCCTAAAAGGTCTGTAATTTTAGGAGTATTATCACCGGCTTTTAAAAGCTTAATATGCTTGAAAAAAAAGCTTTCAAAATTTTTGATACGTCCGCTGACAACAGCGTTTGAATTAAGAGGGACAAGTATCTGTTCTATTCGCTCTTTTATATCATTAACAACAAGCTGACGGACTTTTTCATATTTTTCATATTCACTTTTATAAAGATTCTTTTCAGGAGGGGAAGCTCTTATTGACGGCTCTGATGATATTTCAGATATTAATTTTTTACTTTCTGTGCTGTGCGAAGATTTGCTGGTATTTTTTAATTTACTATTCATAGTTTTTTATATAAAAAAACTGCCTGAAAACCCGCATTAAGATACGTTACATCATTGGATGCGCGCATCAACGAATGCAGTCTTCAGGCAGCTTGTATTCGGTTAAAGAAAACCGCTTGCCGAACACCTATTGCTGTTGTTGTTGTCCTCTTTCAGGGCTGTTAAACGGCGGTTCTTTAGCCTGTTTTGTCTGCTCAAGGTAACGGAGAATTTGGGTTTGTCCGAACTGTTCCATTTCCCAAGTTTTACGGGCTGTTTCACGATCCAGAATGATATGCCAAAGGGCCTCATCCTCTATATCGCGGTCTTGATCCATAACTGCCAGATCGTAGATAACCCTTACATCTTTGAAATATGTTACAAAATCTCCGCCGACTTTAGCTGCATCGCGCTGTATAAGGAATCCGCCGAACTTGATAAACGGCGTTGAAGTCGGATAAAGGGGGATAAGCCTAATATCACGGTTCCTTACTTCCTGAACGTATGCAGGATTATTCCAAATGAGCTCTCCCCATCCGTCAAATTGCAAATAACCCATGAATAAAGTTCTTTCATTGCCCTGACTGTCAATAATGATTGTTGAAAGACCATGCGGGAAATTAAGACCGTAGACATTAACTGCTACAGATTTAATTACGCCGACGTTTTTTACAACGCCGTATGCAGGCTTTGTTCTATCAACTTTTCCGTTTTCCCCGGCAGGCGCTTCAAACCGGCTGGGACCTGTAATACCGTCGCCTGACGGCTGAATAGCACCGTCATCGCCGATTTCAGCCTGAGGTTCAAATGCAGGGATTTCAAAGGGTGGTTTTATTATTGCCCATGAATTGAATGGTTCTACCGGAAAGTGCACCCTGACGCCCATTACAGTACCATACTGCTTGGAAGGCGCTTCTTTGGTATAACTCATGGTAACATTTTCCACAGTTCTGGATGAAGACGCCAGCAATATCTCCCAGTTTTCAATAGCAAGTGACGTTCTCATAACAGCTTTTTGCTGAGTAGTAAAACTGCCGCCTGCTACATGGGCATAATCCATCATTGTATGACGATTCTGATTTGGGGCACTGCCGGTATCATTATCCGTTACCCTAACGTGAATATCCGCTTTTAACTCGGTGAAGTCTATCAAAATAGATTCTTCAGCAAATAGCGGACCCGCTAACATCGCAATTACGACAAGAATGAGCATTTGTTTCATGCACAACTCCTTTTAAAACACTTATTCCTAAAATTTTTTGTCTATACTTATTTTATTGGTTTTTTACTTTTTTGTCAACTGCAAAACAATAAATTCTGTAGAAACATTAAATTCACATTTTTTTGGGTTTTCCGGTATAAACAGGGAAGCCAGCCGCAGAGATTAAATTCCCCCTAATTGAACTCCTCAGCATAAACTGCATTGCCTTCAATGAAAAAACGCACATCCTTCACGTATGAAAAATTCCTTAAAATACCGGTATACAGGGTCCTGAAGTTATTTATTACGCTTCCGCCTTCTGCGGGCGGAAAAACCGCATCCTCCGAGAAATCGGCATAAACCACTCCGTTTCTGTATAAAAGCGATTTTAGCCTTGTTTCTATGGGGAAAAGAGGCAATAATTCGGNAGAAACAGGTCCTAAAAGCATCTCTTCCATGTACCGGATTATATCCCCTTCCCTTGATTTTGAAGGTTTTAACATCCGGTCTTCAACAACAACAACCCCGTCGTCTATAGTATAAAATACGAAGGTTCTCCGCACAAGGCCAAAAAATAAAAATTCTGACAATGTGAAAAGNCCTAAAACCACAATCCACATAAGNCGACGNCTGACGGCGGACGACAGGAAACAAGAGATTGAACTAACAATAGTGTTAAAAAGAGCGCCCATTAATGTTCAAAAATACCGATGAAATTTGCTATTCCATTGTATAATGAACCGGTAAATTTTTGCAAGCCTTCATTACTTGTCATAAGGGCTGCATCCTGCTGGTTGGATACAAAACCTAGTTCTACAAGTACCGCCGGCATCCGGCTGTTTCTGACAACAAACCAGTCGTTTGCCTTGCGTCCNCTGGAAGGTATGGCGCTGCCGAATGTTTGATTAAGCCCAAGGAGAATAGAATCGGCCAAAAAGATACTTTCCGTTGTGTATTCTTCTTCCAGCATAGCNTTCAATATTGCGGTAATATCGGCGGAATAGTTATGCTCTGAAGGTTTTATCAGGGTACGCTTATAACCGGAGGTGATATGCCATACCTCGTAACCGCGGGCATTGGGACTGGCTCCCCAGTTGGCATGTATTGAAATAAAGATGACGGCTTCATTATCCTTTACGGTAACCGCGTTTGCAATATCCGAGCGTTGATCAAGGGTAAGATATACGTCAGTATCTCTTGTCATTAATATTTTTTTGCTGGGATATGCCTCGTTGAGAAGTCTTCTAAGTTCAAGTCCGACTTTTAATACAATGTCTTTTTCGCGAATTTCAGTTTTTTTACCGTTTAGCGTAATATTTCCCACAGCGCCTGAGTCTTTTCCACCGTGTCCGGGATCAATTATAATTGCCGCAATTCTGAAACGTGAAGTGTCATTTTCATGAAGTTTTGTGAATGCGTTTTTAAGCGTTCCTACAAAAGTTTCCGGAAAAACCAGCCTTCCNTTTTCGTTGTACGGCAAGGGGACATTAAAAAGTTCCAGATTGTCAAATAACAAATATCCGGTTTCTCCTTCGCGGACGGCTACCGAAAAAGNTCCGTAATGATCACCGAGGTTAATTACGCCGTCCCTGAATAACGGATCCCAGCGGAATTGCGCCGGTTCGTTTTGTGAAATTGAAGACAAAGCGTTAAGCGTTTCGTCCAGCGAAAGCGCCGGTAAAAATGAAAAAGCAGTGAAAAATAAGCAAGTTAATATTAATAATTTTAAAGAGCGGGAAAATGAGTATTTTGTATTATTGTTTTTCTTTATCAATTATCATAGCTCCCAAGTTGTCAATGTAATAAACTGCTCCCTGATACGAACCGCGAATGAAGGCAGTCCAGAAGGATTGTCCCAGTAATACTTCATTTTCGGCATTTTTTTCGGATATTGGGAGGGAAAAACCTGTCAATTTCCTCACTGCTTCAAGGTTTTCTTCGACAGACCTGCCCATATAGTCTTTTATACCGGAGGAGGTAAATAGCGGAAACGGGTAAATATGTGGA
>WRGH01000091.1 GCA_009787285.1 Brevinematales bacterium | reverse complement strand
CCCTCAAACGGCGCCGGTAAGGCTTGTAACTTAAGGGCTTTCCAACAGGCAAATCGCCGCCAATCTGAAAATAAGCCGTAATACTATGGAAAATACCCCTTCCTTAGTATACAATAAAGCCGGTATCCGCTCGCGCGGAACCGGAATAACTTTAATATTAATAATTTACTATTTTGCTAAAGTATGCTATACTAAGAGAGGGAAGGAGAAAAATATGCAGCGAATAGGAATTGCCGGCATTGGAAATATAAGCGGGACTTACCTTGAAAATTTGACGGGAATGTTCGGCAGGCGGGTAAAATTAACGGCAGTAACAGATATTGCTTTTGACCGTGCGGAAAAGGCAGCCGGTAATCATCATTTAAAGGCATTTAAGACAATAAATGAAATGGCAGAAAGCGATGAAGTTGACATAGTTCTTAATACTACCCCTCCCAAAACCCATTTTAGTGTAGCCCTTGCCGCGGTAAAAGCCGGAAAGCATGTTTACAATGAGAAGCCGCTCTGTTCAAAACGTGAAGAAGCGGAAGAACTGCTGAGTGCAGCAAAGGAAAAAGGAGTACGGGTAGGAGGAGCGCCGGATACATTTCTTGGCGCTGGTATACAAACCTGCCGTAAACTGATTGATGACGGCTGGATAGGGACTCCTGTGGCATCTACCGCCGTAATGATGAAACGCGGTCCTGAGCACTGGCATCCCGATCCTGAGTTCTTTTACAAGGACGGCGGGGGACCAATGTTCGACATGGGACCGTATTATATCACCGCGCTTGTAAATTTACTCGGCTCTGTTTCAAGGGTTTCAGGCTCCGCGAGGATTAGTTCTCCGGTAAGGACTATAACAAATAAACATCAGTACGGCACTTTAATTAAAGTAGAAGTTCCCACGCACATTGCAGGTGTATTGGATTTTACGAGCGGCGCTGTAGGTACAATTGTTACCAGTTTTGACGTATATTCCCATACTATGCCCTTTATTGAAATTTACGGAACCGAAGGCACGCTTAAAGTCCCCGATCCAAACACATTTGACGGGCCTGTAATTATAAGGCGTTTTAATGACGAAGAATGGTACAAAATACCGCTGATTAAAAATTACTCCGAAGACTCGCGCGGTTTGGGAATAACCGAAATGGCTGAAGCAATAGAAGAAAACCGCCCGCACCGAGCGTCCGGAGAACTTGCCTTCCATGTGCTGGATGTAATGCATGGTATACACGACGCATCCGAAACAGGAAGGCACATCAGGCTTAAAACCAAGTGCAAGCGGCCTGAAGCGTTATAAAACTGTCCGNTTTATCTTCTTTGTTGTAGTCATCTCCATNGGGTGTTCCAGAATTTCAACCTTGCTGATTTTTTGGTAAGGCTGNAGTCTTTGATTCACTTCNGAAATAATCTGCTCTATTCTTTCTTTTATCTCTTCTTTAGACGGAACTTCTCCCTTTTCATTCTTGAATTCTTGATTGGGATACACAAGCGCTTCGATGCCCTCGCTTTTCATTTTTGTATCCTGCATATATCCTCGGATCAAAATCTGATCAATTTCCTCATAAAGCTGGAACTCGTTCTCAATTTCTTCAGGGTATACGTTCTTTCCGCCTTCCGTAACGATCATATTTTTTCCGCGTCCTGTAAGGTACAGATAATTTTCGCTGTCCATATAACCTAAATCGCCGGTTTTGAGATAGCCGTCGCTGGTAAATGAAGCCGCTGTCTCTTCCGGCATATTAAAGTACCCTTGAGTAACCATAGGCCCTTTTACAATTATCTCTCCTATGCCGCGCTCATCGGGATTAAGTATCTTCATATCAACATGCGGACATGTCCGGCCTACGCTGGTTTCCTTGTACTGTTCAATGGGGTTAATGGCAATGATAGGAGAAGTCTCCGTCAGGCCGTAACCCTGCACAAANTCGATTCCAAGCTGGTTGTATTTTCTNAATACGCTGGGNGCGAGAGGACCGCCTCCGCATATACATATACGCACCGACGTAAGGCTCGCCTTGTCCAGAACGAACTTGAACATTTTTTTACCGGGGTTCACTTTGAATATTTTCTTTATAGCGCCTGAAATAAGCATTAAGAAAGAAATAAGACCGTAAACAATAGGCCCCTTCGCTTTTAGTCCGCGCAGTATTCCCGCGAGAACTTTGTTAAATAGCAGGGGAACTCCCAGCAGCATTGTTATCTGCGCTTCTTTTAAATCTTTTAGAATTTGAGACGTTACCATCCTTTTTCCGAAAACCACTTCGGCTCCTGTCGAAATTGTTTCTATAAATACAGCCAGCATTGTGTAGGAATGGTGGATTGGAAGTATCGCGTAGAATACGTCGGTATGAAGGACGATGAGGGGGGTTCCCTGCGCCAGATAGCAGTCTGAAACAAGATTTTTATGCGTGAGCATAACGCCTTTTGGATTTCCCATTGTTCCCGATGTAAAGAGAATAGCCGCAAGATCAGATTCAACAGATTGTTCAATTTCGGCTGCCGGTCCGTCAAGAGTGTATATATATGTTCCAACTCCCTGTCTAAGGGAAATTACAGCTTCAAGCCCGCCGCGATTTTTCGTGTAATATTCGTGTTTTTCTTCGTCCACAAAAAGGATGCGAGCCCCCGAAGCTTTTATCAATATATCAATTTCTTCAGTTTTAAGCTGGTAGTCTATAGGAACAACTACGCCGCCCGCAAAAAGAACTGCAAGGTAGGCAATAGTCCATTCCGGCGCATTTTTCCCGGTAACGGCGACCCTGTCACCTCTTTTGATACGCTTGCTGTGGAGCCAGCGCGATACTGCTTCGATTATCTTAAGAGATTCCGTATAGTTCAGACTGATCCTGCCCGGTTCATAAATGGTGAAACATGCCCTCTGCGGATAGCGGGAAACTGTAATTTTAAACATTTCCGGCAATGTTGGCCACTGCCCCTTAAAAGCTTTCCCTCTATATTCATCCAAAAAAGCCCACGGTTTTTCAGTATACGGAACGCCCATAAAATCCTCCAATCTTCATAATTTTTTAAGAGTATAAAACAACCCCTTTGGCATTTTGACACTAAAGTAAAGATATTGTTGCATAAAATGTAATTTTGTCAACCTAATGTTATTTTATTATATTAGTATATATGAAAATTCATAATTTTTTAAGTCTTTCTTTGTTATTTTTGACATTATTTTCCTGTGCAGGACGGATTAACGGGTCCCTTTCCGCAGACGGTTCTGCCGCGCTTTCAATAAATATGTCATTGGAACCAAGAATGACCGCTATGATTAGATCATTTGGCGCGGCGATGGGACAGACAAACGGTTCTATACTTGATGCGGCGGCAATCGCAAAATCAATGTCCGCCGCGCCGGGTATCGCCTCGGTTTCGCTGAAAAATACATCTCCGTCCGCCGTTGAAGGCACCGTACGGTTATCCAAAGCGGGTGAATTTCTTGCCGCCGCAAACAACGGGAATAACCAAAAAAAGTTTATTGTTTTTGAACAGGGGAACGGTGGACGCTGTGAGATCAATATCAGCCGTACCAACGGCCCTGTTATACTTGAACTTCTTTCTCAGGAAATCGCGGACTATTTAAATGCGCTTATGGCTCCTATAGCCACAGGAGAGAACTTAAATAAAGCGGAATATCTTGAACTTGTCGCCGCCATGTATAACAAAGCCGTCAGCGATGAAATTGCCGGCTCAAGAATTCGCGCTTCCATAAATTTTCCGGGCTCAATAACCAGCGTCAAGGGCGGGACTTTTTCAGGCAGAAGGGCTGATTTTGACATTTCCCTGCTTGATCTTCTGGTCTTGGAAACGCCGTTCAGTATTGAAGCGGCATGGAAATGAATAACCCCGCCCTAAGGAAGCTTGAGGCAGAGGTTTTTTAACTATAATGAATAATAAAATTATTATAGTAATATTTTTGAAAAAACAAAAAAGCTGTAAAATAAATTATGATAATTAACATTGAACAAAATGTTTTACAAAAAGATATTGAAATATCTATTAAATACCCGGTAAAGAATAAAATAATAGAACGTATCTTATCATTGATAAAATCGGTTGATACACAAATAGAATGCTATTCTGATGACATTGTAAAATTGGTTAATGTTTCCGATATTTATTACATTGAGAGTGTTGACGGTAAAACTATTGTATGCTGTGAAAAAGAGAATTATCTTGTTAAAAACCGCTTGTATCAGATATATGAAAAATTAAGGGACAATGGTTTTATACAAATCAGTAAATATTGCATTCTAAATATTAACAAGTTGGACAGATTTAAGCCATTAGACAATAATCGTCTGGAAGCGGTATTATCTAACGGAGTTTACTTATGTATCACCAGAAAATATATTTCCGGTATAAAGCAGATATTAAGGGAGAAGAATAAATGAATGGAATAAAAAAAATTATTAATGATATTATGTTTGTTACAGGCTCTGCTTTGGTTATACTGGCGGTATTTTCGTTATTGTTCAACGTTGAAATCGGTTTTGTTCCTACTATTTTTGAAATTTTCGCCGCAAATGTTGTAATTATTCTGGGTCTTTTTCTGCTCGAGAAATTTGAACTGCGCAATATAATTATGGAATATCTGGTTGATATTAGCTATATAATCGTTGTCCTTGTTGTATTCGGTCTCATTTTTAATTGGTATTCCGCAATACCGGTGTGGCTTCTTATTGTAATGGCGATTGGAATATACATATTTGCCATGATATTCACCGTTACAAAGATCAGAAAAGACGCAAAAGAATTAAATAAATTACTGCAAAAACACAGGGAAAAGCAAGCCAACAGTGCATCTTAACGTCAAATTTATGCATCTTACTTAACTTTTTGTTTTCACGCCAAAGCAAATACCTATAATTGTTTACACGGAGGCATTATATGTTTAAGAAATTGTTTTTTTTATGTGTTTTGTTTTTGTTTTTTGAAAGTCTTTTTGCAGACAATATTTATACAACCATAGAGATTAACGGCGTTACCGTTAACGGCGGTTTGGTATACGTTGCCGTATACTCAAATGAAAATGATTATAAAAACGAGACGGCTTTTACCAGTTTTATTTTAAAACCGGATAATTCCTCATTAACGTATTTTCTGGATTTGCCCGAAGGTGAATATGTAGTCTCTGCTTTTCAGGATAAAAACGGCGATGAAAAACTCAATACAGGTCTTTTTGGAATACCGTCAGAACATGTCGGTAAAACAAACTATAACCTCAAGGGATCGCCGGGTGGTTTTAACGGATTGAAAGTGCCGATAAACAGCAATTCGACAAAATTAACTATCAACATGGGAAAAGTGAAACTTTTTTAAATGATATAGGGACTGCTTTATGTTCACAAAAATAAAAATGTTCTTATTGCCGGTAATTATATTTTTAATTTTTGAAACAACAGCTATTGTTTTATGGCTAATTCTTGGCAAGACATTTTATCTTTTTAATTTTACCTATATCGGCTTCTTTGTTTCTCTTGGAATCGGGCTGTTAATCGCAAAATACAAAAACGCAAGAATATTTATACAATTTTTTATCGGTTTGTATATGTTTGTTTATTTGGGAATAATATGCCGGGAAAATATGCAAATAGAAGGGTTCTTTTATTATATCGCAATTGGGGTTTTTGAGGCGGCTGCAATACATTATTTGGTTGCAAAAATAGCAGGTCCTTTTATTTTTGGCAGAGGCTGGTGCGGTTACGCGTGCTGGACAACGATGATACTTGATTTGCTTCCGTATAAAGCGCCGCAAAAACAGCCCGTTGGAAAATTGGGCTTATTGCGTATTTTTATTTTTGCGTTTTCATTAACATATTTTCTCATAATATTTGTTCGTTACAGAGAAAACATCGAAAAAATTATGTATATCAGTTTCATTGTCGGAAACATTATTTATTACGGTATCGGAATCTTATTTGCGTTTTTGTTTAAAGATAACAGAGCTTTTTGTAAATATTTTTGCCCAATCACCGTATTCTTAAAACCCGCAAGTTATTTTTCTCTTTCACGGAGAAAAGTAAATCAGGAAAAGTGTATTTCCTGCAATAAATGTAAAAAAATATGCCCTATGGGCGTTGATATGCTTGATAACAGATTTAGCCGTAAAAATGGGACCGAATGTATCCAATGTATGAAGTGTATAATTGAATGTCCTAAGCAAGCATTGTCATAGAGAAGAAGTAAAATCAGGTTGCTTATTCATACTGCAAAGCCGCCGACAACAGCCGAAACGTTACCGTTAACCTAAAATCACCGTTACCTGATTCTCGCTGCCCTTGCCCTGAACAGGAATCTCAGCTCCGGCTTTACCGCATTTGACGGATTGTCCGTTCACCTTACATTCCTTCACTCCCTTGCTGACTTTATCGGGGTTTTCCACAGTGATGTTATAAACAGCGTTACGCCAAACACGGCGGACTGTGAATGAAGGCCATTCTGCGGGAATGCAAGGGTCAACAACAAGGCTGTCAAAATCGGGGCGGATTCCCAGCATAAANCGGGTGGCGGCAAAATAACTCCAGCCTGCGGAGCCTGTCATAAACGGGTGATGCGCCCTTCCGAATGCGCTGTGGTCGGGTCCCGCAATAAACTGGCAATA
>WRGH01000090.1 GCA_009787285.1 Brevinematales bacterium | reverse complement strand
TTTTTTTTTAAGGTCTTCGATCAGGATATAAATATCCAGCCAGAAACCGATTGCTTCCTCATTAAAAACTGCGGAAATTACAGACTTATCTACCGTTACCGCTCCTCCCATATTGGCAATTGAGCGCGTAAAGGATTCGTCAACTTGCCTTATAATATCAGACCGTGTCTGGCGTAATTGGGACTTAAATTTGAGGAAAAAGTGAAGATAGACCATTGTATTATTATCGGTAGAAATATGTTTAAATGTGATTTTTTATTTTTTATTTTGTGTATAATAAAATCATGAATTTAAACGAAACCCATTCATCAAACCGCGTCCATATTGCATTTTTCGGCAAACGTAATGCCGGAAAATCAAGCCTTGTTAACGCTGTTACAGGACAAAACATTGCGGTTGTCAGCGGCATAAAGGGGACAACCACAGATCCGGTTTACAAAGCTATGGAACTGCTTCCTTTGGGTCCTGTTGTAATAATTGACACGCCTGGTTTTGACGATGAAGGGGAGCTTGGAGAACTGCGTGTGCAGAAAGCGCGGCAGGTGCTTAACAAAACCGATATTGCCGTTCTTGTATTGGATGAACTTTTGACGGATACCCTGTCTGCCGCAGAGGAAGAACTAGTCAATATATTTAAGAAAAAAAGAATACCGTATATTATCGCGTACAATAAATGCGACCTGCGTAATGATAATGACCTTTCGTGCTTTTGCTCTGTTCCGCATGATGTATCTGCAAAAGAAATTTTTATACCGGTCAGCGCTAAAACAGGTTTTAATATTAATTTNCTGAAAGAAAAAATCGCCGCTATTGCGCAAAACGATGAGCCAAGACAGCCTCTTATTGCAGATTTAATCAAGCCGCTTGAGACAGTTGTTCTTGTTATTCCGATTGANAAAGCGGCGCCGAAAGGACGCCTGATTCTGGCTCAACAGCAGATGATACGAGTAATTTTGGATGCGGGCGGTATTAATGTCGCTGTCAGGGAAAGCGAGTTAAAGGAAACGCTCGCTTTACTTGGAAAAAAACCCGCGCTTGTCATCACGGACAGTCAGGTATTTGCCGAAGTTTCCGCCGCTGTCCCTCAGGATGTTCCGTTAACTTCTTTTTCAATTTTATTTGCACGTTACAAGGGCTGGCTCCAATCCGCTGTAAAAGGCGTTTCAGCGCTTGATTCTTTACAAAATGGCGATAAAATTTTAATCTGCGAAGGATGCACTCACCACCGCCAGTGCGACGACATCGGAACTGTAAAACTTCCGCGCATGATAAAAAAATACACCGGTAAAGAGCCGCAATTTGTTTTTTGCTCAGGCGGCGATTTTCCGCAGGATCTTTCATGTTATAAAATGGTCATTCACTGCGGCGCATGTATGCTTAACGAACGTGAAATGCAGTACCGGCTTTTATGCGCGGAAGATCAAAATGTTCCGTTTACAAATTACGGGATAACTATAGCCTTCATACAGGGTATATTAAAACGGAGTATTAATATGCTTTATAAAGATGAAATATTAAATTAAGCTTTAATTGAGCCGTACAGACGCCGTTTTAGGACAACTATATTAGAATTTGGTTAAAAAAGAACCTGTAACTAAGGTTATCTTGAGTAATTTTATTGAATTAAAGTATAATTCAGCCATTATGACAAAGAATAAAATATATCACATCATATTTTTTTTATTTGCTGCTGCGGCTGCATTCTTTGCCGCCTGCCGAGCTAATAATGACGGCGTAACGGTAACCGAACTGCGTTACGGTTTTACATCCGAACCGACAACGCTTGATCCTCTCAGTTCTGCAAATACTGCTGACGGCAGGAGTATTCTTTTTAACGTTTTTGAAGGGCTTGTAAAACCTGACACCGAAGGCAGACTGCAGCCCTGTATTGCCGAATCATGGACAATCGAACAGAACGCCTTAGTATATAATTTTATAATCAGAAAAAATATTCATTTTCACGACGGTTCTATCCTTACTCCCGATGATGTCAAGTTTAGTCTGGAAACAGCAATTACCGCAGGTTTTCAGGGCATAAATAAAATTGATAAAATAGAAACCGGAGAATCAAACNGCATAAGAATAACTTTGAAAGAACCTGATCCTGAGCTTCTTCCGTACATGACAATAGGAATTGTTAAGGCCGGAAGCNCGGAACGTGAAAAAAACATAAACGGAACAGGCCCTTTTTTTATCGAAAGTTACACTCCNCAGCAAAATCTTGTATTAAAAAAATTCAACGATTACCGGGAAAAAGATAAACCTCATCTTGATAAAGTAACTATTGTATTTTTTGCAAACTCGGATGCTCAACTGATAGCGCTTCGGGGCGGAAGCATTGACGGCGCAAACGTAGTAGGTTCATTGGTATCGCAGATTGATCACCGGTATTTTGATATTCTTAACAGTTATTCCGCTTCGGTACAATTAATGGCATTTAACAACGCCGCTGCTCCTTTTAATGATATCCGCGTAAGGCGCGCCGTCAATTACGGAATTGATATTCAAAATATAATTGACGCCGCGTTCTTCGGAATGGGTTCCCCTTCNGGAAGTCCNATNATTCCGGGTTTATCGGATTATTATGAAAAATCCCTGTCATATCCGTATAATCCCGAAACAGCGCGCGCCTTGCTTTCGGAAGCCGGATTTAACGAAAACCGTAAATTGACGTTTGAAATAACAGTTCCGTCAAATTACACAATGCATGTTGACACCGCGCAGGTTATCGCTTCCCAGCTTGAAAAAATAGGGGTTAGTGTTTCAATTAAGCTGATTGACTGGTCAAGCTGGCTTACAGATACTTACCGAGGACGGAATTATCAAGCGACCATTGTTTCACTTGACGGTTACAATGTCTCTCCAANGAGTTATCTCTCCAGATACCGCTCCGACAGCGGAAGTAATTTCCTTAATTTTAAGAATGATAATTTTGACANAGTCTATGATTCTGCGTTAGCTGAAACAGATAACGCNCAAAGAATTAAANTGTATAAGGAAACACAGCNTATTATTACGGAAAACGCGGCGGCAGTTTATATACAGGATATTAATTATCCNAAGGTTTTTCGCGCAGGCGCATTNTCAGGTGTGTCAAATTACCCTTTATATGTCATAGATTTCGCGTCTATTTACGGGATAAAAAAGCGTTGATATTTATAATAAAAAGAATCGTTATTGCCATTATTACAATGTTTCTTGTTTCCGTATTTTGCTTTCTTGTTTTCAGCGTAATCCGCGGAGATCCCGCAAGCCTTATGGCGGGGACAGAAGCGTCGAGCGAGCAGCTTGAAGCGTTACGGGAAGAAATGGGATTAAACCGCAATATTTTTATCCGTTATATTGACTGGCTTTTTAATTTTCTTTCAGGCAATCAGCTTCATTCCTACCGCTACAGGGGAGAGTCTGTGTCATTATTGATAAAACAGCGTCTTCCTGTCAGTTTTTCATTGGCATTGTTATCGATTNTTTTCATACTGTTAATTTCGATTCCTCTATCGCTTCTGACTGTCGGGCGCAAGGGCTCTTTTGTTGATTATACTGTAAATTTTTTTACTGCGGCGGGAATCAGCGCCCCCGGCTTTTTTATGGGACTGCTTTTTATCTGGATATTCGGGTTTACTTTTAAGNTGTTTGTTCCCGGCCTATANATAGACTTAAAAGAAAATTTTTTAGCCTTTCTTGGCTGTCTTTTTTTTCCCGCCCTTGCAATAGCCATACCAAATTCTGCGGTTATGGTAAAGTTTTTAAGAGGTTCGCTTTTTATGGAATTAAACAGCGATTATGTGCGTACCGCAAAAAGCAAGGGTGCAGACAGCTTGTATATTCTTCGCCGCCATGTTTTTAAAAACTCGGTAATCCCCGCAATTACCGTTTTCGGCATGATAATTGCGGATGTTTTTTCCGGAAGTATAATTATAGAAAATGTTTTTTCCGTTCCCGGAATCGGAAGGCTTCTTATTACNGCGATTAGTTCAAGAGACTATCCTTTAATTCAGGCGTTAATGGTTTACATTGCTTTTATCGTCGTTATCGCGAATACGTTAGCCGACATTACAATTTTAATTATTGATCCCAGAATTAAGTTGTCAAACATGGAAATACAATGAAACTTAACTTTGAGTTGAAACTGGGAGCCGTTATAGGCATTGTAATAACGATAATGTCGATTACAAGTTTTTTCTGGGTTCCGCACGATTACAACCGTATGGATTATGAAAAACGCTTCTCTCCTCCGTCAGTAAAAAATCTTTTGGGGACTGATAATTTCGGCAGNGACATTTTTTCCAGAATAATGGCTGGNGGGNGNAATTCCCTTATTCTTGCCGTATGCACCGTCGCAGGCGCGGCGGCGGCCGGCAGTATACTTGGAATGATTGCGGGTTATCTTCAGGGGATAACAGGTGAAATTATAATGAGGCTAATTGACACGTTAAGCTCCTTTCCGGGAATAGTCATGGCGCTGCTTCTTGTCGCAATTATGGATAACGGGCAATTTACAATTTTTATCGCGTTATTAATTCTTTTTATTCCAAGCTACACACGTATTATGCGAACGGGAGCAATTCAGTATAAGGANGCTTTTTTTATACAAGCGGAACGTATTACCGGAGCCNGATTTTTNAGGATTACTTTTATTCATATCCTGCCTAATCTTTTTTCCTCGCTGATTTCCGCATCGGTAATCGGACTTTCCAATGCAATCCTTGCGGAAGCCGCAATGAGCTATCTTGGAATGGGCATTCAGCCGCCCGAACCTTCATGGGGACGTATGCTTTCAGAATCTCAAGCCTATATTTACACAGCTCCCTGGTGCGCTCTTGCTCCCGGTATTTTCATAATGCTGACNGTTGTCGCCTTCCACCTTCTTGGTGAAGGCCTTCGCCNCAGGTTCGGAGGCTGAAGTGTTACCATTGCTTGAAGTGCGCGGATTAACANTCGGCATAAAAAAGAACGACAAGCACTTAATTGCTGTTAACNATATAAATTTTATGGTTAACGAAGGTGAAATTGTNGGGCTTGCGGGTGAATCGGGCTGCGGCAAAACTCTTACTGCCCTCTCAATCCCAAATCTTTTGCCTCAAGCCGCAAAAATTCTAAGCGGAAAAATAATCTATGACGGCAAACAGCTTGGTTCCTCCGGCAAAAATGTAATTTCAGGTATCAGGGGAAAGGAAATTGCGATGATTTTTCAGGAAGTTCGTCAGTCGCTTAATCCCCTAATAAAAACAGGCGCACAAATTACGGAAACTCTGGAATTGAACGGCAGCAGGGACAAAGATGAAAACAGACAAAAAGCGCTGGAAATATTAACATTACTCGGGTTTGAAAACCNTGAGAAAATTTTTGAAGCGTATCCGCACCAGCTTTCGGGAGGAATGTGCCAGCGTGTGATGGCGGCAATTGCCGCTATAATCAGCCCGCGTCTTCTGCTGGCAGACGAACCGTCAAGTTCTCTTGACATTGAAAGTCAGGAACGTATTCTCTCGCTTCTTGCGCAAATGAACAGTAATTCTAAAATGTCAGTTTTAATAATTTCCCACGATCTTTCGATAATAAGAAAATTTTGCAGCCGTTTCCTTGTCATGTATGCGGGAAGAATTGTTGAAGAAGGGCTGTCAAAGGATTTTTTTACACCATTACATCCGTACACAAAAGCGCTGATTAACGCAATCCCCGATAAGTCAAAAAGGGGAACTAAACTTGAAAATATTCCCGGCAAGGTTCCGTCGATAGAAGACAGTTTTTGCGGCTGTCCTTTTGCCCCGCGCTGCAAGAAGACAAAAAGTATATGTTTGGAAACATTTCCTGAAGAAACAAAAAACGGAAGCAGCCGCGTCTACTGCCATTTTCCCGAAACAGGAGAATCCATTGAATAATTCTCCGTTGCTTTCAATAAACAATGTTTCAAATACCTATGTCAGCCGCAGTTATGGTCTTTTCGGGAATAAGGAAATAAAGCCGGTTTTAAAAAACATAAACCTTACACTGCAGGAAGGTGAAATATCCGGCCTAACGGGTAAATCAGGCTGCGGAAAAACTACGCTCGCCCGCTGTATTCTCGGTCTTATTGATTATGAAGGAGAAATTCTTCTTCGCGGAAAAAAACCTGAAATTCCGCAAATTCAAATGGTATTTCAGGAGCCGGGAGCATCTGTAAATCCGCGAAAAAAAATCGGCTGGCTTATTGAAGAACCGCTTGTTATACATAACATAGGCGATAAACAGGAACGAAAACACATGGTTGATAAAATACTGCTGCGTGTCGGACTTGACCCTTCATATAAATCAAGACGGGTACATGAGCTTTCCGGCGGACAGAAACAGCGTGTCTGTATCGCACGCGCCCTAATCATTAAACCTCATCTGCTTATAGCAGATGAAGCGATAAGTTCTCTTGACGTATCCGCAGGTGTGCAAATTCTAAACCTGTTCAAGAAATTGAATAAGGAGACAGGGCTTTCCATTCTTTTCATCTCACATAACAAAGACACTGCCGAGTATCTTTGCGATAAAATTGCCGTTATGAATGAAGACGGCATTTCATACATTGCGTAATTTATCCGCAATACTGCGTTTTAGCACATCAAGCCCGTCTCCGGTTTTTGCTGAAACTAAAATGCCGTCATGAAAATC
>WRGH01000089.1 GCA_009787285.1 Brevinematales bacterium | reverse complement strand
CCCCTACCATCCATGCGGGACAAAATCCTGCGGTATACTGGTTTTCATTGTAACTCCGGTCTGTTCAAATATGAAAATTCCTGCGTTTAAGGCAGCCTTTTTTTCATCATTTCCGATTGCCGCTCCCGCAATAGCTCCGTATATTTTGCGTTTGTCATTGTATTTGCTGCGGTGATTTTTCAGTATTTTTAACTGGGCGGAAAGTAAATTGATATTTTTAATACCCGGTTTTGTTATTATTTTTACCGCTGTTATACAGTCAGTATTTTCAAGAATTATGTCTATTTCAGCTCTTTTATTTCTTTTTTTATCAATAATATGTCTGCCTAAGGAAATATCGTCAAAATGGTATCCCATTTCATCAAATTTTTTGGTAATACTGGCACGGATAAGGTTTTTATAGAATTCGCTGAAACTGTCACCTTTAGCAATTTTCTTCTTTTTTGAACCAATAATACCGTTAATTATTTCGCTGTCTTCCATATCCTCAATGTACTTATTTCTTTTTTCCTCCATTCGCCTGATAAATTTGTTCCCGCTTTCTTCAAGTTGCTTGTTGTTCTTTTCCATTTGCCTGAAAAATTTTTTTTCAATTTCTTCCAGATAACGTTCTTTCTTTTGCTGGTCTTCAATCAATAAAGTCCAAATTCGTTCGAATATTTCATCGCCGAGTGAACCTAACTGTATGGGAGTATCATTTCCGGCGGATTTATTATTTTGCTCCGGTGGAAGCGTTGTTTTCATTTACAACTCCTAAGGAAAATATTATGATATTATTCAGTTGTTCACAATGAAGAATAAAATAAAAATCAAAACAATAACCATTATTGCAATTTTTGCGCTTGTTTTGATAATTTCCTTTTTCATTTATCTTGTTCGCTCTCCTGTATTAATTATAAACGATCTTGCGTTTATTTCGCTTTACGGNGAGGCGAGAATCAAACAGGAAGGACAAATATCATCGCTTGCGTTATTCCGCAGGGTTCGTACTGTTTCTGTCGCCGATGACGCCGGTGAGGATATAGTACGAATAGCAATAACCGATGTTTCTTCAGCGCCGTTTTGTGTGATTTTCCCGTTAAGATTTGCCCGCAGCGCNCGTATTTACCGTGAGCAAAATCCCGGGATTCCGGTAGTTATTCTGGAAGGCAGGCATGGCAATGATTCAATATATTCTGTTATTGGCCAAAATTTAAATGATTATTATATTTATAAAACAGATATAAACACCGAATTTCAAAAGGCGGGCAGGGCAGCTGTTGCCCTTGACATGGGTAAAAACGGAAAAATCGCCGTTTTTTTGGATCCGCAAATTCAAGCGCAGGCTGCAAATGCTTTTTTACAGGGTATGAATTCTTTNGGAAACCCGCCTCAGGCGCTTTTTTTTAACGATTTTTCCCAATTTTCTGAAATTCCCAATCTTTCTTGTATAGTTTTAGCAGGTTCCGGAGCTGAATTTATGGAAAAAAACGAAGGAATCCCTGTAATTTTCTTTTCTTGGATTGATCCTTCCTTGCTGCCTGTAGAAGCGGCGCTGTTAATTAACGATTCTTCTTTAGCTCAGACTGTTGAAGCGGTTAGGATGGTAAGCGCCGGACAAAAAGAAGGTNTTTTACAGTCAAAATTTGTTGATTTTAAAGGAAACTATATTGACAGGAAAATATTGCGTAAAATATATAAATCATGGTAAAATGTATAAAAGATTGGTCTTTTATGATTTGACAAAGGTATTGCAAATAAATATAATTGAGAATAAGGATATATAAGGAGTTAGGGATGAAACATAGTAGTTTCAAATTTATCTGCCTGATTGTTTGGGCATGTATAACGGTTTTTTCAGGTTTTGGTGATGATGTTACCAGTAGCTTGGAAACAAAGATTTTGGAGTCTTTTAACGGAGATTCCGACTCACCTCTCGTGTGGAAAGCGGTGGGAAGCAGGTTTACTTCCAAAATAAATGATGTAACATATCCTTTGGTAAATTATGTAGACGCATGGCCGGTTGCCGTTTTTGGATATAACAGAGGAAGCGACAGCGTTCCTATNAAAAGTTTTGGAATAAACGGTCGTTTTGATCGTCAGGGGTATAATTGGGTTGATGTATATCCTGTATTAAAGGACAGTCCTGATACTCCATATGAAATACCAATTCCTGGAAGAGTACAAAATATGGATATGTGGGTTTGGGGTGCAAATCTTAAATACTACATTGAAATTTATGTGCGTGATTATATGGGGATTATTCATCCTATCAAACTTGGTGATATTTCTTATACCGGCTGGAAAAATCTCAAAGTAAATATACCCACCACTATTCGTCAATCCAGAAGAATATTACCTTCTTACGCAGCCTTATCTTTTGTAAAATTCAGGATATGGACACAACCGGTTGAGAAAGTTGATAATTTCTATATTTATTTCAAACAGCTTAAAGTTTTAACAGATATGTTTGAAAGTTTGTTTGATGGCAATGATTTAGCCGATCCCAGGAATGTAGAAAGACTCTGGGCAAACAATTAAGGAGAAAAAAATGAGGAATTTTTTAATTGTTGCAATTTTTCTTTTCATTGGCAGTTTCATTTATGCCCAGCAAGGGGAAATTGGTTCACCGGATCCGCAGAGGCTTGGTATAGAATCGGCTCAGCAGATGTTAAAAGAAGTTTCTGTTGACAAATTTGAATATGACGGTTTCTGGCGGTCTACAATGTCATCTGACGAAGGGTATACGACATCCAGACTGTTTGCAGGCTCTCCTTCAGGCAAAGAGCCAATTCCGGATGAAGCAGACCTTAACATTGCTGATAAGTATGTACTTGGCACAAGGATTGATTTTCTTCGCAGGGGGTATAATTCGTTTACAATTTACCCCACAAGNCCAATTCCGATTGAAGGAATAACGAAGACTGTTTCAGTGTGGGTGGCAGGCCGCAACTATAACCATGAACTTACACTCTTAATCGAAGATTTCTTTGGCAGAAAGTTTGAATTTTACATTGGTAAACTCAATTTTATGGGCTGGAAAAAAATGACGGTAACAATTCCTCCGCANGCCGAAGACGGATTAAGCGGCGTTGTTCANAGGAATTACCACTATAATAACCATATGGGTATCAAGATAATGGGATTCCGTATTGATTGTGATCCATTGGAAGCCTATGGAAGTTACTATATTTATCTTGACGATCTGCGCGCAACGACCGACTTGTTTTCCGAGTATTACCGCGATCCTGACGACATGGTTGACGGCTGGTAAGCCGTAGATAAAGCTGTCTGATCCGCTTGTTTATTAGCGAATGCACAAGCGATCAGACAGCTTTTTTATACCTTTATGGTACTAAACGGAAAATGCGCTGCTCCCGGAACTGCGGTTGGCAGAATTTTTATATATAAAAATAATATTTTACTGCCGAAAGAAAGTTTGATTCCTGAAGGGGAACAGCAGTCCAATCTTGATCATTATTTGCTGGTAAAAAAGCAGGCTCTGGAAGAATTTGCAGAAATCAAATCNGCCATGCAAAAACATGATCCCAAAAAAGCCGAAATCTTTGAAGCTTATCAGGAAATAATAAATGATATTGTAATTAATGAAGAAATTCCTTCTAAAATACTTAATGAAAACTGGGCAGGGGATTGGGCAATTTATCAGGTTTATGAAACTGTTATTGTCGTTTTACGGCAGACAGCCGATTCNCTTATTGCCGAACGTGCGGCGGATTTTGATAATGTCCGTTCCATGCTTTTAAGATTATGGTACGGAGAAAGAAACGACGGACTTGAACGCCTGACAGACTATGTTATTATTGCCGCTAATGACATTTTACCTTCCGATATTGCATGTATTGACAGNAACAAAGTATTGGCAATTGTTGCCGAAACAGGCGGTATAACAAGCCATACGGCAATTATTGCAAAAAGCTACGGGATTCCGACTGTTTTGGGCATAAATAAACTCTTTGATACGGTAAAACACGGACAAATGGCGGCTGTTAATGCTGATGAAGGAATAGTTATTCTGGATCCGGAAGAATCTGTAGTGGAAGAATATACGCAAAAAAGCAATATATTCCTTCGTAACAAGATGATAACGGAAACTTATCTGTACAGGGAAGGATGTACCGCCGACGGGGTAAAGATTGACATAGGNCTTAATATTTCTAATGTAGATACGGATTTGGCGGCGGCGGATTATACGGATTCTGTCGGGGTTTTCAGAACAGAGTTTCTCTATATGGGACGCGATACTTTACCATGCGAAGACGAACAATTTGCTGTTTACAGCAGAGTCCTTGAACGTTATGGTCAGCGTCCTGTAATTATTCGCACTCTTGATATTGGCGGAGACAAGGAACTTACCAGTATGGATTTACCTAAGGAAAAAAATCCTTTTTTGGGAAACCGCGCCATTCGGTTTTGTTTTTGTAAACCTGATATTTTTATTACGCAGTTAAAAGCCGCATTACGCGCTTCTGTTTACGGCAATCTCTGGCTTATGCTGCCAATGGTTGGTTCCATTGAAGATATCCGCAGAGCAAAAGAATTTATATGCTTGGCAAGAGAAGAATTAAAAAATGAAGGGGAAACTTTTTCGGAAATAAAAATAGGCATTATGATAGAGATACCTTCCATTGCGCTTGTTTCGGATTTAGCGGCAAAAGAAGTAGATTTTGCAAGTATTGGTTCAAACGATTTATGTCAGTATCTTTGCGCTGCCGATCGGATGAACAGCGAAGTAGAATCTTATTATCAAAGCTATCATCCTGCAATGTTCAGGCTTTTTAAAGAGATTATTAACGTATTTGAAAAGGCTGAAAAGCCTATTTCTATCTGCGGTGAATTGGGAGCTGACAAGCTGGCAATACCTGTACTACTGGGTTTGGGGTTGAGAAAACTCAGCATGAGCGCCGCGTCTGTTGCGGCGGTAAAACGCACGCTCTCTGCTTTTACCTTAAAACAAACTGAAGAAATTGCCGCAAAAGTTCTGGAATTGCCCACCGCCGCGGAAGTGAAGAAGTTCCTTACTGAAGTCTCATTAACGGATATTTGAAGGGTACTGCAAAGAAGAATTTTTGGGAGTGGAGGATTTGAACCTTATAATACTGAATTACTACTAAAGCCCTCTATAGCCATTTCGGAATATTAAGGAGAAATCGGAAAAATGATAAACGATCAAAAAATTGTTAAATATATAATACTTTCCGTTATTTTTCTTACGATGACGGTTTCAGGCTGCGGGAAACCTGCCGCAAAACAGACCGGCAAACATACGGAACCGGTCATGCTNACATCGTTTCGGGACATTCCGGACATAACAGAATATGAAATAAAAGCAATTGAAAATCTTCAAAAACGCATTGATCATTTTATTTACGGGTCAACCCCAAGTACTGAGGCTTTTATAACGGAGGATGGTGAAATCGGCGGATTTGTCGCTCTTTTTTGCGACTGGCTGACAGCGCTGTTTGGGATTCGGTTTCAGCCTGCTATTATGGAATGGGGTGATATATTCGCGCAGTTAAAAACCGGCGAAATTGATTTTAGCTGTTTTACACCCACTGAAGAACGCCTGAAGATGTATTCTATGACCGATACCATTGCCGTACACTTGCTGAAGATAATACGTATTGAAGGCAGTCCGCCTCTTGACAAAATTGCCCTGACGCGTCCGGTGCGTTATGTGTTTTTGGAGAATCCTGTCACGATAAAAATGGCTACNGACACATTTCAGCCCGGAACTTACGAAATTATACTCGCCGGAGACAACGACAGCGTGTATCAGTTGATAAAGAGCGGGAATGCGGACGCGTTTATTAATTATAACGTGGGAGAAGCCGCATTTGATGCTTACGATGATGTAACTATAGAAGATTTTATTCCGCTGACTTTTAACCCGATGTGCATGGCTGCGGAAAATTATGAACTTGCCCCTGTTATTTCGGTTGTAACAAAAGCTCTGAGAAACGGCGGCATTCAGTATATTAACAAGCTATACAATGACGGCCAAGATAATTATAAAAAAAACAAATTCTTAAATAGTTTGAATGCCGAAGAAAGAGCGTATTTACAGAATACCTCCGTTGTGCCGGTGACAGCCGCGCCGTGGTTTTACCCGCTTGATTATTACAACAAATTCGAAAAGAGATGGGAGGGTATTGCCTTCGAAGTGCTTGACGAAGTGACAAAACTTACCGACCTTTATTTTGAAGTCGTCAATTCTCCGGACGCGTCATGGGCTGAAGTTTTTCAAATATTCAATGACGGGGCTCCGATATGTCTCGATCTGATTTCTTCTCCGGAACGGCGCAGCCGTTATTTATGGTCGAAGTACATATACCTGTCGGAAAATTATGCTCTCGTGTCCAGATATAATTTTCGGAATATCAGCATCAGCGAAATACAATACGCGAAAATCGGCCTGATTAAAAGTACAGCCTGGGCTGATATGTTTCAGAACTGGTTTCCTAATGCCGCAAACACGACTATGTATCCTTCCCAGGATGCCGCTTTTCTGGCCCTGGACCGCGATGAGGTAGACTTTGTTATGGCCGGCACTAACGCCCTTTTCGCCTTGACTCATTATTATGAACTGTCAAATTATAAAGCCAATTACGTATTTAACAGTACCATTGATTATGTTATCGCCTACAATAAAAACGAACATGTTCTTTTGTCTATTATTGACAAGGCGCTTGCGTACATCGATATAAAAAC
>WRGH01000088.1 GCA_009787285.1 Brevinematales bacterium | reverse complement strand
AACAGTTCAAGTATTGCCTTGCGACAGGGTCGTTATTGTCAATTTCAAGCGCTATCCTGAAAAAAGAAGCGGCTCTGTCTTTTTCGCCTTTTTTTGCAGCTAACACACCGAGATTGGATATAATTTTAATGTTTTCCGGTTCTTCTTTAAGAGCCGCTTCAAGCTCACTCTCTGCGCCTTTAATGTCGCCTGATTCCATAAGGCAGATTGCAAGCTCATTTCTTGCTTCGCTGATTGCGCCGCTGATTGCGCCGCCGGCCGCGCCGCAAAGTTCAATTGCTTTTCTGAAAGCCGCTTCTCCGTCTTTAAAACGGCCGAGTATTCTTAAAGCCCAGCCGAGAATAAACCAGCCGTTCCGCTCCAACGGATAGCGTTCAATAAAGGGACGAATGCAGATTAGCGCTTCTTCCGCCTTGCCTTCGCGGATCAGGCTGTTTGCCTTTTTGTAGTTTTCATCATTTAGGCCGCTGTTTTTGATTTCCTTGATTTTTGCTAAAATATCAGGCCGTAGAAATAAAATAAAATTACAGTAATAATCAATCCATTTTTGTTCAACCTGTCCTTCCTCTATTACACGTAACATACCGCATAGAATCATTTCTATAGATAAATTGTCAATGGAAAGATTATCAGTAGACGTATCATCAAGGCTGTATTCGTCATAATTCTGCGGAATCTCCGCCGGAATGGGAATATCAGGATCAATTTGGAAATAAGTTTCCGCCGGAGAAAATTGTTCCCTGAAAATTTCAGGAACAGGTAAAAAAATTATGCGGTTTTTCATGACTGTGCGGTAAGTTCTTCCAGAGTGCCGCGGAAATCAGCCCGCGACGAGCTTAACATTTCATTGAGACGTATCTTGTAACCCATAGGAATTGAAGCTTCATCAAAATTTAATCCAAGGGCAACCATTTCTTTTTTACCTTCAACAGGTTCGGCGCGGATAAATTTCCCTTTTATTAAAAATAATTCTCTTGGATCTTCAAATTCAACTTTTAGAGCAACCTCTTTATCTACAAGAAATTTTGCTACTCCCAGCATGATTATTTTTGAGCCGGAAAATGAAAGGTCCCTTAATATACAGCGTCTTGGAACCCTTTCAATAAAAACCGCGCTTTCTGATGATAAAATATTTAACTTGCGCATATTATCGGCGGATAATGGTATACGAACGTCCTTTCGTTTTGCGGAATTTACATTGGCGTCAAGAACTTTTCCGATAATTTCGATAAAATCGTCAGGCGGCCTGTTTGTAAACTGGAGCGTAAGCATATTTATATCCTGCGATGTGCCGTAAGGCGCGCTGGACATAACGCGCGCGGCAATGAAAAATGTTATCGCGTTTGTTTCACCTGTAAGACGAAAACAAAAACGCAAGTTGACGTGATTATTTGCGGCCTGAAGCTTGGCAAGAAGGCCTGTTTTAACGTTTGCCACAACTTTGGCATTTTCAAATGAAGACGCGTATACTACACACGGCCAAAAATCGTCGCCGCATTTAAGATGCACTTGCTGTGTCAAAAGCCCTGTAACCTGTATTATTTCNTTGGTAAAGGTTACGTCAATATCCTTAAAACGATCGTAATAAACTGATATTTTTTGGCTTGTAACTAGTCCCATTTCGCTATAATTTTCCCATAAAATAAAAATATGGTCAATAATGCTTAATGAATAAAAAATGTCAAAATGCCCTTATAATAGTTCATTTTTTCCCGATTTTTTGATCTGTTCAACAATATTACGAACTTTTTGCGTATGTCCCTTCCTGGTTATAAGCGCGCAGGCTCCGTTTCTTTTTTTACCCAGACGTATTACCACTATTAGGTCTTCAACTCCGGCAAGTGCTACAGGTATGTCGGAATCTACATAACAAGATGAGGCTTCTTTTTCTCCGTAAACTTGCGAGCTGTTTTTTCCGCAAATTCCGGCGTATTCATCCCAGTTGCCTATGTCTATCCAGTCAAAATTTACGCGTATCATTACGGTTTTTTTACACTTTTCCGCAATTGCGTAATCAAATGAAATTCCCAAAGTTTTACGGTAGGCTGCTTTAAGCCCCTGCCATGCAAGTAATTTTATTCCTTTGGAAACTGTATATTCCGAATCTTTCGGCAGCTTTAATTTTTCAAACGGAAGAAAAACGTCCGGCGCGAGAAGGCGCATTTCATTTGCCATAAAGGAGATGTCAAAAGCAAACATTCCCGAATTCCAGAAAAAGCGCCTGCTTGCGGCATATTTTTTTGCAGTCTGCAAGTCCGGCTTTTCGTGAAAAGCGCTTACATTGTAAACGCCGTCTTTCCGTACCTTGCCTATTTCTATGTAGCCGTAACCGGTTTCAGGGCGTGAGGGAGGAATCCCAAAAACAGCGAGGTTCCCTTGCTTGACGGCTGCGGCGGCAATAGCGGCATTGTCTTTAAAAGTTTCCGGCGGGTTAATGATGTGATCGCTTGTAAGGACAAGCATATTTTTGCCGCCGAAAAGGTGCGAATTAACAACGGCGCATGCTATTGCGGGAGCCGTATTTTTTGCGGCAGGTTCGCTTATTACAAGCAGGCGTTTTTTTTCCGCCGCGCTTAATTTAGCGGCGTTAGTCATTACATGCGGTATGTGAGGCTTTCCGGCGATTATGATAACTCGTCCGCTCTTTCCGGTAACCGACAGAGCGCGTTCAAGCGNCATGGAAAAAAAAGTGGATTTTTCCGAAACAGGCAAGAATTGTTTTGGCAGCCGCGAACTGCTTGCAGGCCAAAGCCGTGTGCCGGAGCCTCCTGCCATAATAAGACATTCGTCAAACATAATACGCAATTGTAAAATCATTGTCTTTTATTTGCAACTGTTTATNTTTTTTAGTTATAATGATCTGTAAAGGTGTTAATTATGGCNGACAAATATGTTGCGCTTACTTTTGACGACGTACCNCAGTCAAAATCGGAACAGCTTCTTGATATACTAAAAGAAAATAATGTTAAAGCGGCATTTTTTGCAGTTGGGCAGTATATCCGCCGTAACCCCGACGCTATAAANCGGATGATAGCCGAAGGTCATGAGATTGGAAATCATTCGGATGACCATAGTTTTCTAGGCGTAAAAGGAAAGTTGAATGAAAGAGAAATCAGACAGAATTTAGCCGCAGTACAGGAAGCGGTTAAAAGTATTACCGGTTCATGCCCTGTTTATTTTCGCGCGCCTTACTTTGATTATTCCGATGAACTTCTTGTGATTGCAAAAGAAATGGGAATGCCTGTAATAGGAGCGGCAATTGATTCGCAGGACTGGGCTGCGTCAATAACCACAGGACAAATAGTAAGCAATGTTATGAATACTGCAAAAGACGGCGGTATTATCGTTTTGCATGAACACAGTGAAGGCGATTTGGATCGAACTATAAGGGCAATACCTCTTATTGTTAATGAACTGCGCAGGGAAGGATATGAAATTATGTCTTTGGGAGAGCTTGTCAAAAGGAAAGGTGTGTGTCTTGAGGCAGGAAAAATATACAATTCAATTTAATGTTTCAGGCAATATTAATATTGATAGCCATTTAATTTTTTTGTAAACTTAATATATGCAGATTATCACTCTTGGAAACGAGATTTTAAGGCAAAAAGCGGATAATATTAATGAAATAAACGAAGAAACTGAAAAACTTGTCAGGCAAATGCTGGAAATCCTTGTCAGGGACAAGGGCGTCGGACTTGCTGGACCGCAGCTCGGAATTATGAAGCGTATTTTTGTTGTTCATGTCGGGGGCGATACGGAGCGTGTGTTTATAAATCCTTCAATTCTTGAAACATCGCACGAAACCTGCAAATATGAAGAAGGCTGTCTGTCGGTTCCCGGTATTTACGCGAACGTAATCCGCTCTGAATCAATTAAAGTGCAGGCATGGAATGAAAAAGGCCGTCCGTATACTTTGGAAACGAACGGGCTTCTTGCGCGTGTTATTCTGCATGAGTACGATCATCTTGACGGCATTCTTTTTCTGGATCGCCTGACTGAAAATAAAAAGAAAATGCTTATTGCAAAATACGAAAAGAAAAACGCAAAATGAGAGTTTTATTTGCAGGCACTCCCGCTATTGCCGTTCCGTCATTGGAAGTTCTCGGCAGAGAGAAAGGAATAACGCTTGCAGGCGTACTAACAAACCCCGACAAACCAAGGGGAAGGAAGGGAGAAAGCCGGCCGTCTGAAGTATGCGAAGCTGCGCAAAAAATTTTATGCCTGTATAAAGAACAGGGCAGGGAAACATTCCGATCTTAAAGCCTGAAAAACTGGATGCGGCTGTGCGTGAAGAAGTGAATAATCTAAAACCTGAGCTTTTGGTTTCTTTTGCATACGGGCATATTTTTGGTCCTAAATTTATGGCGCTGTTTCCATTAGGCGGGATAAATATTCACCCAAGCCTGCTTCCTAAATACAGGGGACCTGCTCCTTTGCAGGCGGCAATCATTAACCGGGACGGCAAAACAGGCGTTTCAATTCAAAAGCTGGCGCAGGAAATGGACAGCGGGGATATTCTCGCAGTTGAATACTTGCAGCTAACAGGCGCGGAAACGACGGAGTCTTTAAGCGAAATAGTCTCGCACAAGGCCGCCGGAATGCTGCCTTCCGTGCTTGAAAAAATCGCCAAAGGAGAGAAGGGAATAGCGCAGGATCACAGCAAGGCGAGTTTTTGTTCAATGATTTCAAGAGATTCAGGACTTATTGACTGGGAAAAACAGAGCGCGGCGGAAATTGAGGCAAGAATCCGCGCCCTTACTCCATGGCCGCTTTGCAGGACTATTCATAACGGGCGTGAATTATTTATATTAAAAGCTGTTGTTTTCGATGAAAAGAGCAAGCATGGAAATCCGGGTCAGGTTTTAGGGATTGATAAAAATGGTATATTGGTACAGACAGNAAGCGGAATTCTTGCGGTAACTGAATTNCAGTATCAGGCAAAAAAAGCGCTTTTTTGGCGGGACTTTTTGAACGGCGCGCGTGATTTTACAGGATCAAAATTAGGATGAGTCAGGGGAGTTATTAAATGTTTGATTTAAGTTCAATAGAAGATTATGTTGCAGGTCATTTGAGAACGTTTATCCTGCTGGTTGCAGGACTTGTGGTTTTTACAGGCATTATTGCCGTTTTTGTTTTTTTTATCGCCGTCCGAGGAGCGGAACAGACAATGGTTCCCAATGTGGTAGGCAGGGAACTGACAGAAGCCATGCTTGAATTACAGGCAAAGGAACTGTATCCCCGCCTTCAGCTTCGTTATTCGCAGACTTCGCTTGACAAGGGGCTTATTCTGGAACAGGAGCCAAAACCCGGAACCATTGTAAAAGCCGGACGCCGTATACGCATTGTTGTCAGCCAGGGAGTTATTGTCAACAAAATTGACAATTTTATCGGCCGTAACATTGACGAAGTAAAAATGGATTTGCAGACAGTTTANGCATCGACGGGCAGTATACCGCTGCTTACGTTAAAAGAGCCGTTGATGTATGAATTTTCGACCGAAAATCCGGGAACTGTCCTCGCCCAAAAACCGGAACCCGGAACTGATATTTCAGGACCAATGACGCTGGAATTTGTAGTAAGCAAGGGAAGAGAAAACGCTTCTATTGTTATACCTCAGTTAACGGGGCTTAATATTCAAAAAGCTCTTGAAATGATTTCTTCAAGCGGAATAAATTTTCACTTTACGGCAAGGGAAAAAAGAGGGGATGAAAAAGGAGAGACTGTAGTTTCCCAGACTCCTTCGGTAGATACAACAGCCCCGATTAATACAATAGTTCAACTTACTGTTACATATCCTGAAAAACTCAATAACAACGAGATTTTCGGCATTTTCAGTTATTCGATACCCATAAACCCATATCCGCTGGAAGTGCGTCTAGAAGCTTTACCTTCTTCGGGAGAGCGTGTGCGGCTTTTTTCCGCGAATTACATTGGCGGCGAATTTACTGTTCCCTACAAATTTCCGGCGGGAACTGTGCTTGTACTTTCCATGTTGAACCGTGAATTACACCGCGAAACAGTGGGCGGATAAAAAAAACGCAGGACAGGCGCGATTTAAATTTACGCCTGCTCTGCGTTTCTATTTTCTTACAGGTTTAGCCTTTAGCTGTTCAGTCTCTTTTCAATAGCGTCAAGTTCGTCGTATAACACTTTGGGCAGTTTGTCGCCGAATTTGGGATAGTGGTTCGCGCGCACGTCGGCGATTTCTTTTTTCCAGCCTTCGGTGTCTACCTTGCAGAGTTCCGCCATATCTTCGGCGCTGACTCCGGCGGGCGGATCAATGGAACCGGGCTTGGGCAGGTTGCCGATGGCGGTTTCAACGCAGTTGTCCTTGCCGTCGCAGCGGTCAAATACCCATGCCAGGGCGCGGCTGTTCTCGCCGTAACCCGGCCACATAAACTTGTCGTCCTTATTTTTGCGGAACCAGTTGCAGAAGAAAATTTTAGGCAGTTTGTCGCCATTGCCTTCGGCTTCGGCTTTCTGTCCCAGCTTAATCCAATGGTTGAAATAGTCGCCCATGTGATAGCCGCAGAATGGCAGCATGGCAAAGGGGTCGCGGCGAACAGTGCCTGCCTTCAAATCCAGCGCGGCGGCGGTAATTTCCGAACCGGTAATCGAACCCATAAACACGCCGTGTACCCAATTCTTGCTCTGGTTAATCAGTGGAACCGTGGATGGCCGCCGTCCGCCGAAAAGGAACGCGCTGATGGGCACGCCTTTGGGGTCTTCCCATTCATCGGCGATAACCGGACACTGTTTTGCCGGAGCGGTAAAGCGGGCGTTGGGATGGGCGAC
>WRGH01000087.1 GCA_009787285.1 Brevinematales bacterium | reverse complement strand
CAAATCGCCGCCAGTGTTGAGTCATTCGTAACCAAAGTTCCGGCGTGTCTTCTTGCGGCTACCATGTAAAACATATCGTAAACAGAATGGTTGTTGTTAATCGCTTCGGAAAAAGCTTCTTCCCAAATGGTTCTGCTGTCGATAAATACATCTATATAATCAAGACCGTCATGGATATATTTTATACAGTCGTTCTTATTGTAATTTTTTATAACGGTATACTTCCAAAAAACATTGGATAATTCGGAAATATAAACATCGGGCGCAAATACAATTTTTGCTTCTTGTAAAACCTTGTCGAATTTTTTGGATTTTTCTTTTNTTAACAGGATTTCCGCCGCNCCGGAAACATCAATAATNANGTTCATCTGTTTCGATCCTCACGGATTGATTTTACAAAGTCAAAATTTTTTGCTTCTTCGGGAATAACCCTGTTTCTTGATCTCTCAAGCGCCATAAGTCTCCGCTCCCGTCCGGAAATTTCCTTTTCCAGCCCGTCCTTTATCAATACAACGGTTTGCTGGGCAATGGTTCTATGCTGACGTTTAGCCTCAAACTTGATTTCTTCATATATGTCTGCGGGAAAGTCCCTTACCTGTAATAGCGGCATATTTTCTCCTCTGCATACAATTTACATACATTTTCAATACTTGTCAAGGCGAGGAGTTGCCGCGTAGGGTTTTTTCCGCAAGGTTTATACAGCTTACTGCTGCGCTTTATAATAAACCTTATAAACTTCTCAATATAAGTGTATACAGATTGAAAAAATCAATCAAAACAAGTATGATATTAGTTAATAATGGCATGGTTCCAGAGTCTATCGGCAATTTATGAATTAATCCGTCCGGCTATAGATGTAGCGCTTCTCGCCTTTCTTCTGTACAAGGGTTACGAACTCCTTGAAAAAACACAGGCTCTTCCGATTATAAAGGGAGCGAGTTTCCTTATTATTGTTTACGGTATTGCATGGGCTTTAAATCTAACAACCCTGCGATGGGTATTAACCAATATAACGCCTTGGCTGTTTATCGCCGTTGTTATAATGTTTCAGCCGGAATTAAGAAAAATCTTCATGCGTCTTGGTCAGGGAGATTTTTTCAGACCAAGCACGACTGTGCATATCGGAAAACTTGACGCTGTAGTTACGGCAGCCGAACTTCTTTCAGAACAAAAGCGCGGAATGTTAATTATTTTCCCGAAAAATAAATATTAAGAACATTTTAGAAACCGGTACAAGGATAAATGCGGAAATTTCATCAAGCCTTATTGTTTCTATTTTTATGTTTGACGGACCGCTGCACGACGGCGCAATAGTTATACAGGGCGGGAAAATAGCCGCCGCGGGATGTTTCCTGCCGTTGTCGGAAAGGCAGGATATACGTAAAAATTTCGGTACGCGCCACAGGGCAAGCCTTGGTATGGCGGAACAGTCGGATGCTGTAGTTCTTGTGGTTTCAGAAGAAACCGGAGCTATTTCACTTTCTTATGATTCAAAACTTTACTATGATTTATCTCCGGCGGAAATTACGCGCAAATTAATGGAATTACTCGACAAGGAAAGCAGAAAAGAATCACCCTCTCCGATACAGGAACAATCATCAACACAAACATCCCAGCAAACACCGGTACAGACATCATCGCAATACACAACAATGCACACATCGCCTATGCAAACTACAGATCATAAAGAAAGAGCTTCCGTAGGAGAAGACAAAGAGGTTCTTTATGAGTAATGCAAAGTTTTTGGATAAAATACTGGAAAAATGGCCTGTAAAAGTAATCTCTTTAACAGCGGCGATAATTTTAGTCGTTTATTACAGAATGAGCACTTTGGAAACCCGCAGTTTTTCGGTTTCTCTCTTAGTTGAAACAAACAATAAGTTTATTCCTTCAAGTTCATTTACGGATACAGTCAAAGTAAGTCTTCGCGGAGANGCTAACAGNATTAATTCAATTCCCGAAAAAGATATTGANGCTTATATCGATCTTAATAAATACACAAACGATGGGGTATACAGAATNCCTGTACAAATACGAAAAAAAGGCGGCGCGCTTGGAATAGAGCCGCTGGAAATAACCGTTCTCCCTGCGGAAATCTCNTTAACACTGGAACAAAAAATTGTNCGTAACATTCCGGTATATCCTGTTTTTCGCGGAACAATTGCGCACGGTTATGAACTGACAAGCCAGTCAATAATTCCCGACACTGTAACTGCCGAAGGCCCGCGCAGTATCCTTGAAAACCAGTACGATTTTCTTACGGAAACAATAGATATCGAAGGACGCTACGGAAATTTTTCCATACTGATAAATATCATAAACGAAAACCCGCTTGTTGTTATACACGGAAACAAAATGATCGAATACCGGGGAACAATACGCCGCATAACGCGCGAAGCTTTACAGGATTCTGAAGTTGGAGATGACGAATGATAACCGGAGTCGGAATCGATATAGTAAGGGTAAATCGCATGGAACGCTGGCTCGTTAATTCAAAACTTTTGCAAAGATATTTTCACCATGATGAAATTGAATTTATTTTTTCACGCGGAAAATCGGCCGTTCAATCTTTGGCCGCCAAGTTTGCCGCAAAAGAAGCGTTTGGCAAAGCTCTTGGAACCGGGCTTGCAAATATTGCGCTCAAAGACATCATGATATTAAGCGATAACGGGAAACCGGAAATAAAATTGTGCGGAACTGCGCAAAAGGCGCTGGAAAAATCGGGGGCAAACAGAATGCATATTTCCCTAACTCATGAAACGGAAAATGCCGTCGCTATGGTTGTATTGGAAGAGGCGTAAACGTAGTTTTTATGGAAGACAATGATCAAAAAATTACTTTTCAGTCAAAAAAAGAAGTAACTTGCCCTGTATGTGAAGCTACATTCCGAAAAGAAGAGCTTCGCGTCGGAGGCGGAAGGCTGATAGCGGGAAAACTTACCGAAGAACTTCACAGGCTTTACGAACCTTCAAAAAAATACGGAGAAATATTCCCNCTAGTCTACCAGTCGATAGTATGTCCTGAATGCTGGTTTTCATCCATAGAAGCTGATTTTGCGGCGATACCGGCGGTGAATGCTAAAAATGCAAAAGATGACAAAGAAAAACGCATTAAGGAAACCCTGCTTATTTTTCCCAAAATAGATTTTCATGAAAACAGAACACTAATGGAAGGAGCCGCTTCGCAGTATTTAACATTACGCTGTTATGATTTTTACAACAAACAGGCTTCACCAACCATAAAGCAGGGGATTGCGGCATTACGGTGCGCATGGCTTCTTGATGAACTTGATAAAAAATTTCCCGAACAACATTACGACTGGCTTGGCGTTCTTTTCAGGAAAAAAGCCCAGTATTTGTATAACGAAGCGCTTGCCCGCGAACAAAGCGGAAAGGAATCTCTTTCAGGCATAAAAGTTATGGGCCCCGATACCGACAAAAATTATTCCTATGAAGGGATGCTGTACATTTGCGCATATCTTCGCTATAAATACGGTCCTGCGCATAACAGCGAAGAGAGAAAAACATCCCTTGAAGACGCGCGTAGAACCATTGCAAAACTTTTCGGCATGGGTAAATCATCAAAGGATAAACCCGGGGCTTTCCTTGAAATTGCAAGAAAATTATACGACACGCTCAACACGGAAATAACTGAAAATTTCCCGGACGCATAATGTTCGACAGAGATTAGCATGGAAGGCAGAAATATCAAGCTTCTTCTCGCTTATGACGGTACGGATTTCTGCGGCTGGCAAAGGCAGTCAGAAGAAAACAGAACCGTACAGGGCGTGCTTGAGCAGGCTTTGGAAAAAATGCACGGTTTTCATGTCAGTCTCACAGGTTCCGGACGCACGGATACAGGCGTTCATGCAATAGGTCAGGTTGCAAATTTTTTCACCAATATTGACAGCATCCCCTGTGATCGTTTTGTCCCGGCGCTTAACTCTCTTCTTCCGCAGGATGTGCGTATTCTTGAAGCAAGCGAAGAGAAAAAAGAATTCCACGCCCGTTTCAGCGCCTGCGCAAGAACATACCGCTATCATTTTATCTGCCGTAATTTGCTGCCACATGAAAGAAACTATAATCTCTATCTGTACCGTTTCCCCCGCCTTGAAATTCTAAACGCCTACGGAAGACTTCTTTTAGGTGAAAAAGACTGTTCTGTTTTTGCAGGCGCAGGCGACGCCTCGTTAGAAACAGGAAAATCAAGGAACAGATATATCTACAAAGCACATTTTCATATGGAGGGGGATCGCCTTGTTTTTGAGATTTGCGCAAATGCCTTTTTGCGGAACATGGTGCGTTCAATAGCGGGAACGTTTCTGCACTACGAAGAAAAGGATACGCCGCCTGAAAAACTGCGTGAAATTATAGCTTCAAAAGAGCGCAGTCTTGCCGGTCCTACCCTTCCCCCTCAGGGACTTTTTCTATGGAAAGTCGATTATTAAATAAAAAATCTATTGACAATAACCCTAAAAATCAGCATTGTTCACTATAGACAAAAAATTCTGGACGACACGAGAAAGTGCCGCGCCGTGAAGCCCGGCGGCATTGCTCCTGAAAGGAGGCTTGAAGTAACAGAGTGAAAGGTAGCGATGTTGTCATCACCGGGGTTTACAAATCCTTCGGTGATTTCAGGGTTCTCAATAATGTGAGCCTAGAGATAAAGAAAGGCGAGTTTTTTTCCCTTTTAGGTCCGTCAGGATGCGGGAAAACTACCTTATTAAGAATAATTGCAGGCTTTGAACAGCCTGATTCCGGAACGCTTACTCTTGACGGAAACGATGTGCTTTCACTGCCTCCCAATAAACGTCAATTAAATACCGTATTTCAAAATTACGCCCTTTTCCCTCATTTAACGGTATTTGAAAATGTAGCTTTTTCACCAAGATTAAAAAACATATCAAATACCGAAATTAAAGACAAGGTTAATGAATACCTAAAACTTGTGCGTCTTGAGGGACATGCCGAAAAAAAACCGAACCAGCTTTCAGGCGGACAAAAACAGCGAGTAGCAATCGCCCGCGCCCTTATTAACGAACCAAGGGTGCTGCTGCTTGACGAGCCGCTTTCGGCGCTGGACGCTAAACTGCGCCAGCACATGCTTATAGAACTGGATCGCATTCATGATGAAATCGGCATTACCTTTATTTATGTTACCCATGATCAACAGGAAGCTCTTTCCGTATCGGACAGGCTGGCGGTAATGAATCAGGGGGATATTCTTCAAATCGGCACTCCGCAGGAAATTTACGAAAGCCCCGCAACCAATTTTGTAGCGCGTTTTATCGGAGAAACAAATCTTTTTGACGGAACGGTTGTAAAAGCCGAAAAAATCAATGTTCAGGGCGCTCAGGAATACATGGTGGAACTTGAAATTCCGGAATTGGGCATTGTAAAGGTTACCACTGTTGACGATGTGCATGCCGGGCAGGTTGTAAGTTTTACCATAAGGCCTGAAAAAATAGTAATCAGCAAGGAAAAACCCGCTACAAAACGGGAAGATATAAATTTAATCACAGGGATTGTAGACGAGCCTATTTACTCGGGCTTTCAAACAAAATTTTATGTGAAAATGGAAAATGCGCTTTTCCGCGTAATAAAGCAGCATGCAAATTATTCGGATGAAGGCCCTGATATCCGCTGGAAAGATTCGGTCTACCTTTCATGGAGCGCGCTTGACGGCTATATAGTCGAGGTCAAAAGTTGAAGCCGTCCGACGCGCGCAATGTCCGGCGTAACTACGGTCCGCTTTATTCATCGCCGATGGCAGTATGGTTCAGTCTCTTTTTCCTTGCGCCTATTTTAATCATCATTGTTTACAGTTTTTTAAAAAAGGGATTATACGGCGGCGTTGATCCGGAATTCTCGCTTGATGCATACCATTACCTTACAGATTCTGTTTTTCTCAACATAACGCTGCGCACAATTATAACCTCTTTCATCGCTACATTAATTACTATTTTAATCGCATTACCCTGCGGCTATTGTATGGCGCGTAGCAGACGTCAAACATTGTTATTGCTTTTTATCATCATTCCTTTTTGGACAAATTTCCTTATAAGGGTCTTTGCATGGATGAGCATATTGGGAAACAACGGCTTTCTTAATGAACTTTTAGTCCGCGCCGGAATAATCAACGATTACATTCCGTTCTTATACAATCAAAACACCGTGATATTAGTCCTTGTTTATATGTACCTGCCTTACGCAATTTTGCCGTTATTTTCNACTATAGATAAATTTGATTTTTCATTACTGGAAGCTGCCCGCGATCTCGGCGCAAACAAACTTACGTCAATTATTAAAATACTGCTTCCGAATATACGAGGCGGAATTTTTACAGCGGTGCTTTTTACATTTATCCCCATTTTCGGAGCCTATGCCGTTCCGCTCCTTGTAGGCGGCAAGGATTCCTANATGCTGGGGAATATCATCGCAGACCAGCTTTTAAAATCGCGCAACTGGCCGCGCGCCGCCGCAATTTCCATGGTACTGACTCTTGTTACNACGGCTGGCGTTCTTTGGATGATGCATATCCAGAAACGTGAATCTTCACGTAACGCAGACACCAAAAACGCAGAAAACGGGAAAACGGGAGCATAGGATGAAATTTAGTTTTAAAAAAATCGTCCGCAGCGCCATAACCTCCCTAAATCCCGTAAAAACACAGGGTGAGGCCGCAAGACACGCCAGGCGCGCCCTCAGAAAAAAGCTTTCCTTTTCCGATACTGTTTTTGCCGTTACACTAATTTTTCTTTTTCTTCCCCTGGTTGTGCTTGTAATTTATTCTTTTAACGGTTCTACCAGCATGAACTGGACAGGTTTT
>WRGH01000086.1 GCA_009787285.1 Brevinematales bacterium | reverse complement strand
AAGTTTACGCATTTTTTTGGAAAGTACCGCCTGCAAAGCCTGTGCAATTGCGAGGTATGTTTTGCCTGTTCCGGCGGGACCTACACAAAAACATATTTCATTTTCCCTCATTGCCTGAACATAGGAAGACTGATTCCTGCTGCGCGGATAAACCCGCCCGAATCCGTGCGGAATTTGTATTATGGAATCATGACTCCTTGTATCAAGAGCAGCCGGTTCACTTTCTGTAAATTCTACTGCAAGAGCGCGGATATACTCGGGAGATGGATATTCTCCTTCTTTTACAATGGCGGCAAGATTGTCCATCATTGTTTTAAAGCGTCTGACTCCGGTTTCATCATGGCTTTCAAAATGTATTTCATTGCCTCTGGCTGTAATGAAACCGCCAAGTGAACCTTCTATTATTTTGAGATTTCCGTCGTTGGCGCCGCAAATACCGGATAGCAGTTCCCTGTTGTCAAAAGCAATGGTTATCCCTTCCTCCAGATATACTCCTTATTTTCGATTCTATAACCCATTAAATAAATCAGTCAATAGATCTAATACCCGTTTGGTTTCAAGCCTTCGGTTCGTGTATCTTGGTTTTATTTTTTTACCCATCTGTCCTGTTCGCCCTTATATTCTATGTGTGTCTTTATTTCTGAAATAGGTTTCCACTGTACAATGAAAGTAATATCAGAAGATATCTGATATTTTGGAATATCGGATGATCTATTCAGGTACGGATACATTGAAATATCCAAATTCGCTCTCCAGTCTCCAAGATAATGTATTAAATTAAGATCAAACTTTTTCATTTTAAACCCTGATCTTTGTCTTTTTGATTCATTCCAGAACGCAAAAGCGTCAAAAAAATCAATAAAAAGGTTATTTTGCGGCCCTTCAAAATACATTGCCGTCAGGTTTTTCATTCCGGGTACTCCCTTGAAGTAACGCCATATAACAGTATTTTCCGATGTTGCCGACAATTTTATATCCATAAAGCTGTTAATTCCAAACGTAACCGCTGTCTGAAAATGAAAATATGAACTTGTTTGCTGAAGCAGATTGAAGTTAACTGAAGTATCCATTTCCCAAGAAAATCCGACACGGTTTTTAATAATTTCTTTATTTGTCAATCCGCGTTTATATGCTAATGTCAATTCACTCGGATACAGAGCCTGTTTGCCGTATTGTTCCCATTTTCCGCCAAGATAAATCATTGACGGATTATCCGGTATAAAATTATACTTGTATGTCTTTAACGCCTTAAAAGACATCAGGAAATTCCATAANGTTAAAGTTGTAGTGATAGCGGTAATTTCGTTATTATATTCAGGTTCAAAAATCATATAATATGTTAACGTGCTGAATGCGCTGAATTTTAGAATTTCTGTAAACTCAAAAGGATCATATTTCCATACACTGCTGTTTTCAGGCTTTTTTATGCGGAAATCCGCCATTGTTTCCGATATCCANAATCTGAAGGCGGATTTGAGCGATATAAGCCCGTTAAGAGGAGGCAGATCCGCGCCTAATGATATATTTTGCTGTTTGTCCATAACATTAGCTGCAAAATTAGCTGTCAGGCTGTGACTGCTAAGNCCTGCAATAATTTCATCGTCTTTGATTTCTTCTTTTACCCATGAACCCCATTGAGGACTGAGCTGCGGACCGTTTCCGCCAGCGTATCTTTTGGATCTGACAAGCGTGCCTTTGAAANTGTATTGTAAATTTGACTGGCCGAATACCGGATCGCTGTAAAACGGACTTAATGTGCCGTTATACGCATAAGACGTTGAATAGTTTGTCTGTCCGTACTGCTGCTCACGCGTCCTTCTTAACAGATCGGTTTCAAATTTATCGNTAACGGCNATCAGCGCATTTCCCGATGTGACATACAAATAAGAGCCTCTTTTTTCCACCGTTATTGCCGGCAGGGTTGTTGTAGTCCATGTTGCTCCTCCGTCAAATGTGCGCCCGGTTACCGTCAGGGTTGCAGTATCATTTGTAATCGCAGCGGTATTTCCCCTCATTCCGCTGCCGCTTTGGGTAAGAAACTGCCAGTTCGCGTTGGTAATGGTAAAATCCGTAACTCTGCCTGATATTGCAGATGTACCGACCCATTTTCCCGTGATTGTCTTATATGAAAACGCTTCTTCATTCAAATAATTGTAGTCCTGCCATGTGCCTGTTCCGGAAAATGTAAAAACATTGGAAAAAAGTCCCTTTGTTTGATCCAAACGGAAATTGATATTTCCGTTGCCGCCAAAACTGGACAGGACCGATTGTACTTCGCTCCAGTCTGTCTGTTTATATGTTTTCCAGTTTCCCGACATAAATTGNAGTTCCGAAGAACCTGTGGGAGATATTTGATAATCAATGCCAAATTTAACATTTCCGATTCCGGGTATATCGAAACGCTGGTTTAAGGCAGGAGGAACCAGTTTGTTGTCATATAACGACTTTTGCTTAGTAGAATCTAAGGCGTCTTCTTTTTTTTCCCACGGTGAAACAGGACTTCCNGCGCCGCCGAACGGATCGTCAGTTTTCACTTCTGTTGTGTTATTGGTATTCCGGCTTTTATCACCCAGCGAAAGAGGGTTTCCCGTAACCGAAGCGGACAAACTGTATATTATATATTTTTCCGGCGCATAAAAATACCGTTCTGGAGCATCAGGGTTATTAAGAAAAATATTGTTATCTTCGATCATTATAAACGCCAGCGTTGTAGACAAGTTTGAAATTGAAATATTTGAAACATACGGAGATAAAACCGGTATTGATATACTCAGATGCCCNTTTATGTGCCATTGATACGGTTCAAGCTCCTCATCTGTCAAATCATTTGTCTCTGATTCAGAACCTTTAAGTAACATATTGAACCAATCCATGCTTTCAGAACGGTCCATAAAATCCTTGTTTACATAAGGGTCAGAATAATAAGGAAATTTCCATGATAAACCGCCGACAGGTGAAACCGCAGGAACGCTTACCGAGCCTTGAATATTCATCCTGTAACGGAACGGTACGCGCATTGAAAGAAAATTTGAATGATTCCAGTCATAAGAGCCGTCATAATCCGGCGCATAAGGAGTATAACCCATACTTGTCAATGAAACGGTTCTTGTAATGCCAAACCCGAGAGAAAAGTCGTTTTGATTAAAAATTCCTTTCTTTGGGAACGGAAAGATCAAATCCAAAATACGTTCCAAGATTTACATAATAATCCAGAAGCGCCCTAAGACTTGTTGTTTCAGGGTCTCTGACTTTCTTTCCGGTACTGCGCAGAAACAACCCTTGCCGTTCCTTTTCCGTATCGTCGGAATTTCCCAGTATTCTTGTAAGGGAACTTGTACCGGCTTCATCCGCTTTTGGCCGTCCTAAAATATATGTAGTTGACTGGACGAAACCGCCTTTTCTTGTGTTGTATCCGATAACAGGATGNAAAATCATTTCATCGGCCGGAAAGAAAAAAAACGGAATATACAAAAGAGGTATTTCACCTACTCTTANTACCGCGTTAAAAATAGCAAAATCAGAGCCAGGAAGCAGCCAGAGTCTTGAAGAGCTTATTGACCATAAAGATTCTTCGTTATTTGCATTGCTTATTATTGCATTTCTAAGGACTGTTACNTCTTCGCCGCTGCGTGAAATTACCGTTCCCGAAAAACGATAAGCGGTTCCGTCGCTTTCAAGTTTGCGTTCCGAATTTCCGTCAAGGAAAATGCTTGACCAGTCGTCAAGGTTTACCGTTATATTCTGTCCGCTGAATTTTTCAATTGTTCCNGCTTTGTCATGTTCGTATTCCACATTTCCCTTGGCAGTAAGAATATTCCTTGTACGGTTAAAAAGAATTTCATNGGCTCTTATTTTGTGGGTAGCATCATCTTCAATCAGGCTGAGTTTTACTCCTCCGGTTAATCTTGCATATTCTTCATCAATAACATCTATCCTGAAATATTCCGTAACCTGAGCGGATTCTATGGTTATTACTTTTTTATTTGTATCAGGAATCATTTCCGGGTTCGGCAGTTCATAATATTCCCTAATGCGCCTTGAAAGCTCAACCCTTGTGCCGCTTTCAGAAAGACCGAGCGAACGGCTCCAAAGCGCAAGCTCAGGCAGGGTAGACGTTTTTATCTCCATTTCGATTCGCTGTTTTTCGGGAGATAAAGGTTCCTTCTCNCCGGATTTGCCGTCTTCCCCGCCGTCCTTTTGCTCCGTGTCACTTTCAATAATCTGTATTTCATTATTTGCGTCTGTATCTTCCTGGCTGTAGAGTAACGCCGTAAAAAGAGTAAATAAACAACACAAAAAAAACTTTTTGTTCTTCATTTTCTCACTTTTTGGAAGTTTTTTTCTGAACACCTTTTTGCGGTTTGTTCTTTTTTATCATTTCCGCAATATATGCGCCTGTATAGGAAGCGGCGCATCTTGCAGCCTGCTCAGGCGTTCCGGTTACGATAATTTGTCCGCCATTTTCGCCGCCTTCAGGCCCCAAATCTATAATATGATCCGCCTGCAGCAGTACGTCCATGTTATGTTCTATCATTATAACAGTGTTTCCCTGATCTACCAACCGTTGAATTACATCCATTAGCTGTTTTACATCGGCAAAGTGAAGGCCGGTAGTCGGTTCATCCAGAATGTAAAGAGTCCTTCCTGTAGAACGTTTTGAAAGCTCAAGGGCAAGTTTTACGCGCTGCGCTTCGCCGCCCGACAGGGTCAGCGCCGACTGGCCGAGTTTCACATAACCCAACCCTACGGAAAGCAATGTCTGCATTTTGCGGGCAATCTGCGGAATTGGAGCGAAAAATTGCGCCGCTTCTTCAATTGTCATTTCAAGAACTTCATTGATATTTTTTCCCTTGTAGCGTATATCCAGAGTCTCCTTGTTAAACCTTTTGCCGTTGCACACGTCGCACGTTATGTATACGTCAGGGAGAAAATTCATTTCTATTTTGATAGTTCCGTCGCCTTCGCAATTTTCGCATCTGCCGCCNTTTACNTTAAATGAAAAACGCCCGGGTCTGTAGCCTTTCATCCTTGATTCCGGCAGATTGGCGAACATATCCCTGATTGCGGTAAACCCTTCGACATAAGTTATCGGGTTTGAACGCGGAGTCCTGCCAATCGGACTTTGATCAATGTCGATTACCTTGTCGATATTTTCATCGCCTTCCAGCTTTTTATATGCGCCTTCGGCATGGCTGGAACCGTTAATTCTGTTTGCAAGCGCCGGATACAAAACGTCAGATAACAGTGTGGACTTTCCGGAACCTGAAACGCCTGTTATGCAGGTAAATATGCCGAGAGGNATTTCTACATTTATATTTTTCAGGTTATGTTCGCTTACTCCCTTTAATTTTAAAAACGTACCGTTTCCGCTTCGGCGGTTTTTGGGAATTGTCATGTTTATTGCGCCTGACAAATACTGTCCTGTAAGGCTTCCCTTTACCTTCATTATCTGATCGGGAGTTCCCTGCGCGACAACATATCCGCCGTGAACGCCTGCGCCCGGNCCCAAATCCACGATGTGATCCGCCGTGCGCAGAGTCTGCTCGTCATGTTCAACCACAATTAATGTGTTGCCCAGATTGCGCAGNTAAAGGAGNGTGTCGATCAGGCGCTGGTTGTCTCTCTGGTGAAGCCCGATTGACGGTTCGTCAAGAATGTAAAGAACGCCGACAAGGCTTGAGCCNATCTGCGTTGCNAGCCTGATCCTCTGGGCTTCACCNCCTGAGAGAGTAGACGCTTTACGNTCAAGGCTCAGNTAGTCAAGACCCACATTCTGCATGAAGACAAGGCGGGCGTTTATTTCCTTTAAGATTTGATATGCGATTTTTTTTTCATTATTGTTAAATTTGACAGTTTCAAAAAATTTAATTGAATCGGCGACAGAAAGCCGCGAAAGTTCCCAAATATTTTTACCGGCTACAGTTACAGCCAGCACTTCCGGTTTGAGCCGTTTGCCTCCGCAGTCTTCGCAGTGTTTATGGCTCATGAATTTTTCAAGCCAGTCTTTTACTCCGGGAGACTGAGTTTCCATGTAACGCCGCCTAAGTTCTTCAAGAATTCCCTGAAACCTCGCCTGATATTCAAAATGGCTTGTGCCCTCGCGGTTCACATAACGCACCTTGATATCGTCATCGCTTCCGTGAAGAATTGCCTCTAATACTTTTTTCGGAAGTTTGTTAAACGGCGTNTCAAGGCTGAAATTGTAATGTTTGGCAAGACTTTGAAAACGGCTCCGGTTCCACGCGGCGTCGGGATTGTACGGAATTACAGCGCCTTCGTTAAATGAAAGACTACGATCGGGAATTACAAGATCGGGATCAAATTCAAGTTTTGAGCCTATGCCGGAACAGCCGGTACAGGCTCCGAANGGGTTGTTAAATGAAAAAAGACGCGGCTGCAATTCGGGAATTGAAATGCCGCAGTCAGGGCATGAGTTCTTCTGNGAAAAAAAATGTTCGCTGTTCTTTCCGTCTTCATTGACAAGAACAATCAAAAGTCCGTCTGAAGTCTGCAGGGCGGTCTCGACAGATTCGGCAAGCCGCGCGCGGATATCCTTTCCGGCTACAAGACGGTCTACAATAATTTCGACAGAGTGTTTTTTTTGTTTGTCTAGTTTTATGCTTTCATCAAGGTTTACGGGAACTCCGTCTATTCTTGCGCGCGCAAANCCGGCTTTTAAAGCGTCGTCGATTATTTTTTGATGCTCTCCCTTCTTGCTGCGGATAACAGGAGCNAGCAATTGAATCTTCGCGCCTTCCTTAAACTGCATGATAGTTTCTACGATAGANTCAACAGGCTGTTCTCGGATTTCCTTGCCGCAGACAGGACAGTGCGGGATGCCGATCCTCGCATAGAGCAGGCGGTAATAGTCGTAAATTTCGGTTACAGT
>WRGH01000085.1 GCA_009787285.1 Brevinematales bacterium | reverse complement strand
TTATCTTGAAACTGACGAAAGATGTTCACTCGTCCTTGGTTTTAAGCACCGCAAGAAACGCGCTTTGAGGAAGCTCGACATCCCCTACCATTTTCATGCGCTTCTTGCCCTCTTTCTGTTTTTCAAGAAGTTTTCTTTTGCGCGTAATATCGCCGCCGTAACATTTTGCGAGTACGTCCTTGCGAAGAGCGTTTACCGTTTCCCTTGCGATTATCTGACTGCCAATCGCGCCCTGAATCGGTATTTTAAACTGCTGCCTGGGAATTTCATCGCGCAGGCGTTCGCAGACTTTCCGCGCGCGGTTATACGCGTTACCCTTGAATACAAGCTGGGAAAGAGCGTCAACCGCCTTGCCGTTCAGCAAGATGTCCATTTTTGCAAGCTCGGTCGGTTTATAGCCTGAAATATCGTAATCAAATGACGCATAACCGCTGCTGATGCTTTTTAGGCGGTCGTAAAAATCGAATAATACTTCGGAAAGGGGCATTTCGTAAGTCATCTCAACGCGTTTTTCATCAAGGTAAGTCATATTGGTTTGGACGCCCCGTTTTTCCAGACAGAGCGTCATGATGTTTCCAAGATAGACGGAAGGCGTGATTACGGAAGCGCGGATATAAGGCTCATCGGCTCCTTCAATCCTGCCTTCATCGGGATAATCTAACGGGTTGTCAATCATTAATTCATCGCCGTTTCGCAGGTGCACCTTGTATTTTACGGACGGGGCGGTAAAAATTACCGATTGATTAAACTCGCGTTCAAGCCGTTCCTGAATAACTTCAAGGTGCAAGAGGCCGAGAAAGCCGCAGCGGAAACCAAAGCCCAAGGCGGCGGACGAATCTTTTTCATAAACAAGGGAAGCGTCGTTTAATTTAAGCTTNTCAATGCTGGCGCGTAATTCTTCGTAATCATTGGAATCGACAGGATAAATAGAGGAAAATACAACGGGTTTTACCTCACGAAAACCGGGAAGCGCGGATGCGCACGGATTATCGGCGCCTGTTACGGTATCTCCTACGCGCACATCGCTTACGGTTTTTATCCCCGCTATTATATAGCCGACATCTCCCGCGCTAAGCTCGTCTGTTTCTACAAGCGCAATCTTAAAAACGCCGGCAGTCTCAACTTCATATACAGAGCCGTTTGACATAAAGGAAATTTTCATTCCTTTTTTTATCTTTCCGTCAAAAAGACGGAGATGAACCACAACGCCGCGGTATAAATCATAATGACAGTCGAAAATTAAGGCGCGTAACGGCAAATCGGGATCGCCTGACGGAGGGGGAATTTGGTTTACAATCGCTTCCAACAGCTCATCAATTCCCGTACCCAGCCGCGCGGAAACCAAAAGAGCGCTTTCCGCATCAAGCCCCAAATCCTTGTCAATCTGCCTTTTCACCGCCGGTATGTCGGCTGCCTGCATATCGATCTTGTTGATCACGGGCACTATTTCCAGATTATGTTCAAGCGCAAGATACATATTGGAAAGAGTCTGCGCCTGTACNCCTTGTGTGGCATCTACCAAAAGGAGAGCCCCTTCACAGGAATTAATTGCGCGGCTTACCTCGTAGCTGAAATCAACATGACCCGGCGTATCAACAAGATTAAGTTTGTATTCATTGCCGTCCGCCGCCGTATAAGGAATTGTTACCGCCTGACTTTTTATTGTAATGCCGCGTTCACGTTCAATATCCATATTGTCGAGGATTTGATTTTTAAAATTACGGTCATCAACAAGGTGAGCCTTTTGTATCAGCCTGTCAGCCAGTGTCGACTTGCCGTGGTCAATATGCGCAATAATGCAGAAATTTCTTGTTTTTGACAGCATTGTACATACAATAACGGTTATACGGAAAAATCACAATACATGATTTATAAAGACATCATATCCCGGCCTAAAGCTTGCATTGATTTCAGCATACCGTTTTTTCTTGTATAATTTATTATTTTCTGATATATTTTCAATATGGCGCAAAAAGGTCAAAATAATTCCAATGATAAGCATGTTGTCTGGTCTGACAGGTACTCTATGGGAATTAAAGTTATTGACGACCAGCACAAGGGGCTGCTGGATTTTGTAAACAATTTATTCAACCATGCAACCGGAAAAGAAGAAGAAGAACGGGAGTTCTTTAAGGGTGTGATTCAGCAGGCGGTGCAATACATAAAGGACCATTTTTCAACTGAAGAAAAATATATGGTTGCTACGAAATACCAAGGTTATACAGAACATAAAAAAGCTCATGATGCATTTGTGATTACAGTCTTAAAAACAGTAAAAGATTTTGAAGCGGGAAAGAGGCTGGTGCTTGAAAAATTGGCATATTTCCTGAAAGATTGGGTATTATCCCATATTGCCGTAATGGATACGCAATATGCTAAATATTTTAAATCTATTGCAACTAGAAAAGCCGACGGGAAATTGAGTATCACAAAAGAAGATCTTACGGCAATGCAATAGACATTCAGGCGATTGTCCTTGTCACAGCCACATCTATCCCCTCGCCCTTCCAGTCTGAGATAAGAATGTCTCCTGTTTTTACGGGAAGGGTAATATTCAATTTATAAATATCGTCTAACAATGTGGAAATCTTTTCACGCGGACAGGGAGAAACAGTCTTTACCGGAACGCGTCTTACAGAATGTTCCGCTTCTCCTTCAATTTTACAGGTAGCGGTTACAACTCGTTTTGGCGCGCGAATTTCCTCCAGTGCGTAAACCGCGCCGCGCGGACAGCGGTTCCCCGTTACGGAAAGATTCCCGGATTCGATATCCTGCACAGAAGCATTTTCCTCCACCTCCAGTGAACAGCCTATCGGACATACAATACAGGTCAGTTTTCTCATTTTAATTCCTAATTAATTACGAATTCCAAAACGGAATCGGAGTTTACTTCAATTCCTTCAAAATCTTTCGGAGACAGTTTTAGATTTATCATTTCCGAAGGCTGAATATGACGCTCCTTTTTACTGCGAATTACGCGGTTATCAAGGCGTATTTCCAGCACAGCGTCGTTTTTTACAATCATCGAACGAAGGTAGATGTGGTTTTCGCAATCTGGCGCAATACGCACAGGGTTCACATAACGCACATTTGAACCGGCTCTTGCGCGTATTTGCAGTAAAGGACGATCTCCTCGCAGCCATTGAACCGCATACTGTCCCGCGCGGCGGCTTTCTTCACAGACCCAATCTACAAGGTCATGGACATGCAGCACGTTTCCGCAGGCAAAAACTCCTTCCGTATTTGTCATCAGGGTTGAATCCACAAGAGGGCCGTTCGTTACGCTGTTTAATTCTACGCCTGCGGTTTTGGAAAGCTCGTTCTCGGGAACAAGGCCTACTGANAACAGAACTGTGTCGCAGTCTATACGGAAACTTTTTTCCGGCGCAAGCGCGCCGTTTTCCATTGGAGTTACTTCGATTCCTTCTACACGATCATTGCCGAAAATACATGTGGTCTGGGACGAAAGATAAAGCGGAATGTCAAAATCATTAAGGCACTGAACGATGTTGCGCGTAAGCCCTGCGGGATACGGCATAATTTCCACTACGGCTTTTACTTTGCAGCCTGCCCAGCTCATACGCCGCGCCATAATCAGCCCGATATCGCCGGAACCGATAATTACAGCTTCCTTTCCGGGAATATATCCTTCGATATTCACGAGACGCTGCGCGAGACCTGCGGTAAAAATTCCGGCAGGACGCGAACCGGGTATGCGTACATTACCCCGGTTACGTTCACGGCAGCCCATTGCAAGCACTACAGCGCGGCATTGTATTTTTATCGCGCCTGATGGAGAAACGCAGTAAAGTTCCCTTGAGTGGGTAAATCGCGTAACGGTTGTGTTAAGGTAAACGGCGATTTTTGATTTTTTTACGCGCTCAATGAAACGTTCCGCAAATTCGGGACCTGTGAGTTCTTCGGAAAATTCATGCAAGCCAAAACCGTTGTGTATACATTGCATGAGTATTCCGCCAAGGTGATCTTCCCTCTCGATAATTGCGCAGGTAAAGCCTTCTGCCTCAAGCTCAAGCGCCGCCGCCATTCCGGCCGCTCCGCCGCCGATTACGGCCGCATCACAGTTAAGTTCTCTCACAAAAATATCCTTAATTGCGGCTGCATAGCCGCGCGCATAAATTGAACGTTAACCATCATTTAATGATGCCTCCAATATGCGGCTTTTCCCGCCGTGTTTTGTTATCTCATTCCATGAAAGCCCTGTTTCCCTCATTATTATCTTTATTATTTTGTAGGTACAAAAGCCGCCTTGACAGCGCCCCATTTGCGCGCGGGTAAAGTACTTCACTCCGTCCAAAGTAGTGTGCCCGAGTTTTACAGCTTGAATAATTTCCGCTTCGCTGACATTTTCACAGCGGCAGACAATATTACCCCATGCCGGATTTTTTACAATAAGACTGTCTAGTTCATTTAAATTAAGCTCCCTTGCCAACGGACGATTTTCGACATAAGGATTCCAGCGCGGTTTTTCCGTCAGGCTGAGTCCCATTTCCAGCAGAATATTTTTAACGTATTCACCGATTGCGGGAGACGCAGTAAGTCCCGGACTTTGTATACCGGCTACCTGCACAAANGCGGGCGCTTTCGCAGAAGCTTCAATATAAAAATCTTCACCNAGACACGGGCGAAGACCTGCGAAATTTGTAATAACATCGTTTTGACTGAGAGACGGTATCATAGTCTTGCCTGAAATAATTATTTGTTCCAGCCGTTTTGTAGTTGTAGAAAAATCATTCTTGTCTTCGACGGCATCGGCAGTAGGGCCGACAAGAGCCGTCCCTTCTACAGTCGGGATAACAAGCATTCCCTTTGAAACTGCGGTAGGAACCGGAAAGACCACTTTNGAAGGACAGGCTTTTGTGAGGCGGTCCAAAAGAAAATACTCGCCCTTTCTCGCGCTGATTGTAAACTCCTCAGCGCCGAAAGTTTTNGACACTTCATCGGCAAAAAGACCTGCGGCATTTATTACGTAACGGCTCTTTATTTCCCTGCCGTCTTCGGCGCAGATACGCCAAAAATCTCCTTCCCGCGCAGCCTTGTCCGCTTTGAAATTTGTAAACAGTTCTACGCCGTTTTTCAGCGCCGACTCAACAAGGGCAAAAACAAAACGGTACGGTTCTATTATTCCGCCGCCCGGCGCATAAAGCCCACCAGCAGCGTCTTCTGAAAGTTTCGGCTCAAGTTCAAGTATCCGGGAGCGGGAGCAAAGTTCAATCCCGATAACGCCGTTCTCTACTCCCTGCATATAAAGATGTTCGACCGCCTTCATCTCTTCTTCATGAAGGGCGGCGACAATTATTCCGCAGCGCCGGAACGGAAAGTTCAGNTCTCTGCGCAGTTGGTCAAACATCAGGCTGCCCTGAATTTCAAGCCGCGCCTTCAGATACTTTTTGTTGTGGTGAAATCCGCCGTGAATGATACCGGAATTTGCCTTTGAAGTTCCAAAGGAAACATCCGCGGCTTTTTCCAGAATGGCGGTTTTTATGCTGTATACCGAAAGACGACGGGCTATATTTGCGCCCGAAACCCCGCAGCCGATAACCGCTACATCGAAGTCCATTGACCTATTGTATATTCTTACGCGATTAAATACCATATATTATACTTATGGACAGAAAAAGACTGTTTATAAAAAGAGAAACAAGCAATATAGAACGCCCGGAAATCGTTAAATGGGCTGCCGGAAACGGTTACGACACGCTGGTTTTTTCATTGGGTGACAAATTTTTTAAAAGCAGAAGCGGCAAATATATCAAACTGATCAAAAAGTATTCGCTTAATATTGAAGCTGGAGGGCATGATTTATCCCTGCTTCTGCCAAAGAAGCTGTTCTTTTTTCACCGTGAATTATTCCGCATGGAACACGGCAAAAGGAAATCGTCTCCCCATTTTTGTCCGACCAATCCAAAAACCACTTCCATTATCTCGGAAAATTCGTATACTCTGTTTACCCATGCCATTAAGGCTTTAACTGTTCCGCGTATTTTTCACCTTCTGCCGGACAAAGATATGGAATATGTATGGTGCGCCTGTCCCGCCTGCCGCGCTTTCAGCCCGTATGAGCAGTATATTATAACTGTTAATTCCGCCGCGGACGTTCTTGTAAAAATTGATCCTGACGCGCGTCTTGCATTTTATAACTTTGAAGAAGGACCTAATGCGCCGCGTCCCCATGAGGGAGTAAAGCCAAGAAGTAACACATTAGGCATTTCAGAAAAAAGCAGTTCAAAAATTTGAAATATCTAAACACATTTACCTTCTTCTGCTGCGGGACAATAAAATAAGGCGCAGTAAACTCATAATTGCCGTAAGAGCGGAAGCCACGTAAGTCATTGCGGCGGCTGTTAATACTTTTTTAACGCCTTTAAGCTCCTGTTCGCTAAGAACTTTATTTGCGCGTAATATTTTTATCGCTCTGTCAGACGCATTAAATTCAACAGGCAGGGTTATTACATAAAAAAGAACAGCGCCGCCAAACAATAAAATCCCAATATTGATTAAAATCGGAAATGAAAGCGCAAGCCCCGCTATCGCAAGCCAAGGACCGATTGACGAACCGATATTCGCAACCGGCACAAGCGTNCTGCGCAAGAAAAGAGGACTCCAGTGGACGGCATGCTGGATTGCGTGCCCCGTTTCATGAGCGGCAACGCCGACTGCGGCGATGGAAGGGACGCCGTACACAGGCTCTGAAAGACGCAGTTTTTTCGCGGAAGGATCATAATGATCGGTAAGCGAACCCCTGACAGCTTCAATGCTGACATTGTTTATGTTATTTGATTTTAACAAAATGGCGGCGGCGTCTACTCCAGTGATTCTGCGTGAACATTGCACTTTTGAATACTTTGCAAAAGTGGACTTTACCATTATCTGCGCCCACATTGAAAGCAAGATTGTGGGAACAACCAAAATTAAATAATACATATCAAACATAATTTACTCCTTTTT
>WRGH01000084.1 GCA_009787285.1 Brevinematales bacterium | reverse complement strand
GTGTCTATTGAGCCGATAAGCTGGTACAGGTTATACGAAAAACTGTCGTAATTGTCGATTAACAAAACCATTATTCAATCCCTCCGGAAGAATTTTTAAGCGCGTTCATAACGGCGGCGGATTTGTTTACGCACTCCTGATACTCCGATTCGGGATTGCTGTCGGCGACTATCCCGGCGCCTGAACGTATAAAAACTTTGTTGTTTCTTTTGTACACAATTCTGATAGCGATACAGGTATCCATGTTTCCCGTAAAATCAAGATAGCCGATTGCTCCGCCGTAAATGCCGCGCTTGTTTTTCTCCTGTTCGTTTATGATTTGCATTGCGCGTATTTTGGGCGCTCCTGACAATGTTCCGGCTGGAAGGACGGCGTTAATAGCGTCCAGTCCTGTTTTACCTTCGATGATTTCTCCGCTCACCGTAGAGCCGATGTGCATAACGTGGGAGAAGCGCAGGATTGACATATATTTTTCCACAGTAACCGTCCCGAACTTGCTGATCTTTCCCAAATCATTGCGCCCCAAGTCTACAAGCATATTATGCTCCGCAAGTTCTTTTTCGTCAGCGAGAAGTTCCCTTTCCAGCGCAATATCCTCCTCATCGCCTGTTCCTCTTGGGCGGGTTCCAGCAAGCGGAAAGGTAAACAGCCTGCCGTTATGCAATTTAACCAGAGTCTCAGGCGATGCTCCTGCGATTTCCAGATTGCTTCCGCCGAAGTAAAACATATACGGAGACGGGTTTATTGTCCGCAGTACGCGGTATGTGTCAAAAATGCTGCCTTCAAAGTCCGCCTCAAAACGGTTGGATAACACTACCTGAAAAATATCCCCTTCTTTAATATGGTTTTTCGCCCTGTTTACCATCCGGCAGTATTCTTCTTTTGTAAACAACGCCTTAAAGTCCGACTTTACGCAGGCTTGCGGAGTTTTTTCATGCTGTCCGTTATTGATAAGATTTTTTAAGCTTTCAAGCTGCGCTGTCCCTTTCTGATATTCGCTTTCAATGTTATCCGCGTTTATATTCGCTATTAAAATAACTTTTTGTCTGTAATTGTCAAATGCGATTACCTTGTCAAAGAGCATAAGGTCAACGTCGTTAAAACGNTCTTCATCTGCGGCGTCAAGTTTCAGGGACGGCTCGCAGTATTTCGCGTAATCGTATGCAAAGTAGCCGACAAGCCCGCCTGTAAACGGAGGCAGAAAATCAAATTTTACGCTTTTACGGCTGTCAAGAATTTCCTGAATGTGCCTGTTGGGGTTGTCGGTATTAAAAGATTTTGTTTCATTGGGGTTATTGGAATTAATGTTCATAACGCCGTTAAGACAGGTAATTTCCATCGTGGGATCAAACCCTAAAAAAGTATACCTNCCCCAATTCTTGGTGTCCTCCGCGCTTTCAAGCATAAAACAATGCCCGCTGACNTTTTTTAATTTTTTTATTACGTCAATCGGCGTTACCATATCGGCGTACATTTCCGTACTGAGCGGTATTACGCGGTATTGACCTGTTTCTGCGACGCGTTTTGCTTCTTCCAAAGACGGTTTATACATTGCTTTCTCCCTAGAAAATTTTGTTCTCTATCACTGCGCGTTTTTTCAACTCGTCCATGAGAGAGTGAAACTGCTCTAAATCAAGGGACTGAGCGCCGTCGCATAACGCTTTTGCCGGATCGTTATGCGCTTCTATTATAAGGCCGTCCGCTCCCACAGCCATAGCCGCTTTTGCCAGCGGCGGAACAAGGCTTCGTATGCCGGAAGCGTGGCTTGGGTCTACAATAACCGGAAGATGAGACTTTTGTTTAAGAAGAGCGACAGCCGCCAAATCCAGTGTGTTACGTGTCATTGTTTCAAAAGTGCGTATGCCGCGCTCGCACAGGATAACTTGATTATTCCCCGATGAGACGATGTACTCCGCGCTCATCAGTAATTCCTCGATTGTGTTTGCAAGACCGCGTTTTAGCAGNACCGGCTTTTTCAGCTTTCCCACCTCTTTAAGCAGGTCAAAATTCTGCATATTCCTCGCGCCGATCTGCACAATGTCGATATCTTCAAATAACTCAATCTGCGTTTGATTCATTATCTCAGAGACAAGGGGCAGACCGGTTTCCTGTTTTGCAATACGCAGCATATCCAGCCCTTCGGCCTGTTTGCCCTGGAAAGCGTAAGGCGAAGTTCTCGGTTTAAACGCCCCTCCGCGCAGAATCTTCGCGCCGCTCTTTTTTACGCTGTGCGCGATTTCTATAATCTGTTGCCTGCTTTCAACGGAACACGGACCTGCCATGACCGTAAAAAATCCGTCACCGATTGACGCGCCTCCGACATTGATAATCGTATTATCTTCATGGACAGTGCGGTTAACCGCCTTGTACTGTTCGGTGATACGTTTTCCGTAATCAACAATGTCGTTAGTGTTAACGACATGATCCAAATCTATTTCCGCAGTGTTTCCGATCAGACAGACGGCGGTATGCTCCGTCCCTACGCTGTATATTGTAGAAAATCCCTTTTGTTCCCAGCAGGCGATAAACNTATCTATTTTTTCCTTTGGTACATTCGGCTTTAAGATGAATACCATGATTTCCTTTTAATTTTCAATTATATTGAAAATTAAAGGTTGCGTAAATTACTTATTGCGTGTTTACAAAACCGGTTATTTTATCTTTTAACCACATTCCCAAAAAACCGATTAGNGCAATTCCGGCAAAGAGGGATATTGATAAAATCCATTTACCCTGTATTATGGAATCTCCCATTATGGTGGATGTCAGTATTGCNGGTATTCTGGCAAGCGTTGATAAAATTACAAATGCAGGAAGGGAAATATTTGCAAGCGGCGTAAGCCATGTAAGCAGATCTTTTGGGGTTCCCGGAATAAGAAACAGGATAAAAATAAGACGGGCTGATTTACGGGAATCTTTGAGAAACTTCCATGTATTGATATCTTTCTCGCCGAAAAAACGCCTTAATAAAGGCAGCCCGAATTTTCTTACTGTAAAAAAAATTATTGTTGTTGTTAAAACGCATCCTGTTAAAAGGACGGCAAGCCCTCCCCACGCGCCGTAGGCCATTCCTGCCATAATCTGCACCGGACCGCCGGGAATTACCGCTATAATAATCTGCAGAATCTGGATACCAAGCATAACGGCTATACCCAAAAATCCCAAAGACTTAACCCAAAGTGTAAAACTTTCACGGTATTCTGTATTATTTAAATCTTGAATAAAAGGCCAAAAAACAACAGTAAGGATCACTGTAAAAACCGCAAAAATTGAAATTAAAATAATTAGACGAAATTTGCCTTTTTTCATAGTTGAAATGGTAGAGTTGTTAGGACAACTTCCGCTATTATATTAAAAAATGCGAGTTANGTAAATTGATATTTTAAGATAAAATAGAGTNATGGAAAATAAATTAAAAAATGAGTTTATTTCAAAATACTCAAAGCTTCTGCTTGATCAGGGCATGATAAATAACGAACTTTACTTAAAATACGAAGTAAAACGCGGCTTGAGGGATGTCAGCGGGAAGGGCGTGCTTGTGGGCTTAACTGAAATATCCGAAATTGTTTCTTATGTAATTGAAGACGGCGATCTGGTTCCGTGCGAAGGCAAACTCTACTACCGCGGCATTAATATTGAAAATTTTGTTAAAGGCTTTTTGGATGAAAACCGTTTTGGATTTGAAGAAACATGCTTTCTTTTGCTGTTTGGACATCTGCCGGTAAAAAGTGANATGGAAGCATTTTCTTTGCTGCTGGAAGAAAATACAGTTCTGCCGGATAANTTTGTCCGCGATATTATAATGAACGCCGCAAGCAAGGATATGATGAACTCTTTGGCAAGAAGCGTGCTGACGCTTTATACCTATGATGAAAAACCCGATGACATATCAATCGAAAATGTTTTGCGGCAGTCGATCAGCTTAATAGCGCAATTTCCGCTCCTTGCAGTTTACGGGTATCAGGCGTTTGCCCATTATCATGACAACAAGAGCCTTGTAATCCATGCGCCGCAGAAAGGTTTGTCTATCGCCGAAAATATTCTCTATATGCTTCGCCCCGATTCAAAGTTTACTCCCTTTGAAGCGCAGATTTTAGACATTTGTCTTGTGCTTCATGCAGAGCATGGCGGCGGCAATAATTCAACCTTTGCGAATCATGTTGTTACATCTTCGCATACCGATACTTATTCGGCGGTTGTAGCTTCCCTTGGTTCGCTGAAAGGTCCGCGTCATGGCGGAGCAAATATAAAAGTTGTACAGATGTTCCGCGACATGAAGGAAAAAATTTCAGACTGGGACGATGATGACGAAATTAATTCCTACCTTGAAAAACTTCTTGCTAAAGAAGGTTTTGACCGCTCCGGTTTGATTTACGGTATGGGACATGCCGTTTATTCATTGTCAGACCCAAGGGCGCTTATCTTCCGTCAGTTTGTCGAAAAGCTTGCAGCGGAAAAAGATCGTAACGACGAATATAAACTTTATTCAAAAGTAGAAACTTTAGCTCCGCATATTATCGGAAAGGTACGGAAAATTTACAAAGGCGTCAGCTCTAACATTGATTTCTACTCCGGTTTTGTTTACAGTATGCTCGATCTGCCGGAAGAACTTTTTACGCCGCTGTTTGCCGTTGCGCGTATATCAGGCTGGAGCGCCCACCGTATCGAAGAACTTATAAACGCAGGGAAGATAATCCGCCCTGCGTATAAATCGGTAACAAAGGTTCAGCCCTATGTTCCAATGGGAAACCGCGCATAATAAGAATGAAACGGAACTGTCGCGGCATAAGGTAAAATATCATACATTCTATACTATATCAGCACAAAATCAATCAGGAACCCGGTAAACAGGGCGAACAGAATTGAAAAAGCAAGGTAGAGAATAAAGTCCTTCATTCCAAGGATGATCTTTACCGCTCCAAGATTTGTAATTTTCATAGCAGGACCTGTGATCATAAAAGCCGAGGCTGAGCCAAGAGACATGCCGCTTTCCATCCATGAGACGAGCAAAGGTATAGTGCCGCCGCCGCAGACATATAGGGGAACGCCTATGGTTGCTGCCATAAGNAGGCCGAAGCCCTTATGTTTTCCGAAAAGGGCGGCCATAGCCTCAGCGGGAACATACCGCTGAAATATGGCGGAAAGGGCTACCCCAATTAAAAAAGCCGGACCTGTAGCTTTCAGGTTCCGCCACAGGTTTTTTAAAAAGCGAAAGAGAAGGTTGGGGTCAGTGTCGCGGTTTGCGGTTTCACCGAAACCTTTGAATGTGAAAAAATTCCTCTTTTTAAAAAAGAAACGAACCAAAAGACCTGCGGTAATGCCGCAGAGGAAACAGCTTACAAAACGGATGGTAAGGGCTGTTTTTCCCAAGGCGGCGCTGTAAAAAAGAAGCTGAGGGTTAAGGAGTATGGAACTCATCATAAAAGCGGCGAGCCAGTCTTCTTCCATTCCCTTTTCTGCAAAAGAAGCTGAAATAGGAATNGTACCGTACATACAGAGGGGGGAAGCAATGCCTATAAGGGAAGCGGGAACAATCCCAACAAGTCCCCAATTCTTGCCCTGCATAGCCGCAAACAGGGAGTGAATTTTTTCTTTGCCGAAAACCGAAATGAGAGAGCCTACGATCATTCCCAGCGCCCAGTATTTAAAAATCTGTTCAAATTGNACGCTGAAATAATACCAAAGATAGACGGCTTCACGGCGCAGGATTTCAGCCATTAATGTTTACCAGTGTATACTCCCTGCTGCCAAGTCCGATTTTCTGAGCGTGCTCCAAGGTTAAAAGACCGTTACGCGAATTAATGCGCTTGATCATGCTTTCGTTACCGTCGGCTTTAAAGATTAAGTCAACACACGCCTGATCAAGCGCTACAGGATCGAAAGAAGATAAAATACCGATATCGTGAATATCAGGTTCCGAAGGATAACCGTTGCAGTCGCAGTCAATAGAAAGCCTGTTCATGACATTTATGTACAGTATATTTCCCTTTAAACTGTCCGAAACGCTTTTTCCCGCTTCCGCCATGCTTTTGCAAAAAGCGTCCTGTGATCCGGAAATTCCTGATTTTCGGGTTCCTCCGCTGTGTATCCAGCTTTTTCCGGCTGACGAGGCGATGCCGATTGAAATGTTTTTAACCGCGCCGCCGAAACCTGCCATCTGGTGTCCCTTAAAATGGGAAAGTACAACATAATAATCGTAGTTCTTAAAATGCGAGCCTACAATGTTTTCTTTTAAAACTTCTCCGCCGATCACGGGAAGATTTATTTCGCCTTCAATGTCCAGAAGATCAAATGCCGCTATACCCGTAAAACCGTGATCTTTTGCCACCTGCAGGTGCATTGCGGCGCTTGCGCGCTTGCCGCCGTAGGCTGTATTACTCTCCACTATAGTTCCCTTTAATGACTGTACAAGGTCTTTTATAAGTTCAGGTCTAAGGTAATTGCTTTTAGGCGGCTCGCCTGTGGACAGCTTGACGGCAATCTTCCCGCCCGGTTTAGCGTTCAAAGCGTTATAAACTGCAACCATGCCTTTAGGGCTTATGTTCGCAGTAAAATAGACCGTTGATTTTTTTACAGATTGCAATGTACCTGACAGCTCCTCGGCATACAAGCTGCCTTGAACTTTTCTTTTGGTACAGTTTGATAACGAAAGCAANACAAGCAATACTGATAAGAAAACAATTAACTTGTTTAATATTTTCTTTTTCATGGACGCTTTTCCTCCCGTGATGTAACGTTTGCCGTTTCATAACTTTCCGCAAGCTTAGCGGCTTCCTCAAAATCGCTATGCAATANATANTCNGCGATAGTATCAAGCAGGGCATTTGCAGAATTTGACCATTTTTTTTGCTTTAGTTCAGACAGCGCCTTATTGGCAGTCGCTTCGTCATACTTCTCGCAAGCTGTTCTGATTATACGCAGTTTTTCCGCCAGATACTCAAGGTTTTCGGAATCTTCCGCTGCGGTATCATTATCGCCGGCCTCTGATCTGTTTTTTTCGATTACTTTACCAAGCGCTTCCAG
>WRGH01000083.1 GCA_009787285.1 Brevinematales bacterium | reverse complement strand
AAAAAATAGTAAAACACACTCTTTTTTTGGTTTTCCGGCTATTTTTGAGTAAAAATTAGGGGGATTTTAGTATGGAAAACGTTATTTTTATATGATATATGTTATACTATGGAATATAAAATCACCGCTAAGGAAAAAAACGGGGAGGTTCATTACTTTGTAAGCTGGTCGCCGCTCCGTGTTGCCGACAAATGGGAAATACACGCAAAAGTTCCGTCGGTTGCGGGGATTTTTGAAATATACTGGATGGATGAAAACAAGCGTCTTCGAATGTTTTTTGTCGGACAAACAAATTACGGGGGACTGAGAAGCGAGATTCGCCGTCTTACAGACCCCGAGTTGTGTACGGACAACGATAAGGTAAAAAAAATACTGGAAGAAAAGGAAATCTGGTACCGTTATGCGCCGACAGATTCCGCAAAAGTAATGGCAGACATAGTATGGTATTTTATGAAAACTTACTTTCCAGAAGATCCTCCGGCGGAACATTCCGGTCGTTATGAGAAAATTTACATGACTGAATCTGCTCCTGATAAATTAATATGGGTGCCGTAAAATCGCAATGATCGAATATATTGTCCCGTCCAACATCAACGACAGAATTCTTTCCCGTGCGGCGCGGATGCTGGAAGACGGCGCGTTAATCGCAATTCCTACAGACACAAGCTGGAGCATTGTGTGTTCAATCAAATCTCCTGAAGCGATCAAAAAATTAAGACAGCTTTCAGGCGAAAGAGACGAACGGCATTTTACCCTTCTGTGTTCAAGAATTTCCCAGTTTGTGGAAGTCTGCAACCTTGACAATACCCAGTTTCGCATAATAAACCGTCTTTCTCCGGGACCCTATGTTTTTATTTTAAAAACACTGCCGGGAACGCAAAAGACGCTTGAAATACGCCGCCACGAAGTCGGCGTGCGNATTCCNGATTATCCTGTTCCTATACACCTGATAAAAACCCTTGGACACCCGCTTTATTCAATAACCGCAAAAAAAAGCATGGGCGGCGGAGATTGGGAAATATTAAACGAAGAGGAAGCCGTTACAGAACTGCCGCCAATTCCCGAAGATGAACTTTTTGAAAACGGATGGGAACTTGAAGATATTAGCGGAGTAGATTTGATTTTGGACAGCGGAGAAGAACGCGAGAGAATTTTTTCTACCATTCTGGATATGTGTACTGATGAAATCAAACTGCTGCGTAAAGGAGCAGGACAATGGCCGGCATAAAGAGAAAATGGCTGAAACTTGCTTTAAGAAGAAGGGCGCTGGTAAGTCTTACGCTTATCGGCCAGATAGCCCTTACTCTTTTTTTGATAGCCGGTCCGGGAAGAAATTTAAAAATTTCAGTTTGGACTTTAAATATAATAAGCATCATTGTCTGCATTTATGTAATTAACAAACAGGAAAAACCNGGGTATAAACTTACATGGATNTTTATAATTTTGGTATTCCCGATTTTTGGAGGAATTCTTTACATACTGATAAATTTTTGGTCAAACCCAAAAAAACTTAGCAGGGCGTTGGATCAAAATATTTCAGACAGCCGTGAAGCGTTTTATTATCCCGGAAACCGGCTTAATGAATTAATCGAATTACATCCCGAATTTATTACTCATGCAAAATACCTGCAGGAATACGCAGATTTTCCTGTATACGGAAATACAAGACAGGAATATCTGGCTTTGGGAGAAGCGTATTTCTATAAAGTACTTGAAGAATTAAAAAAAGCACAAAAATACATTTTTCTAGAATTTTTTATACTTAAAGAAGGGCTGATGTTCAATTCAATATTAAAAATACTGGAAAGAAAAGCCGCAGAAGGTCTTGANGTCAGATTGATGTACGATGATCTCGGNTGCTTCTTTACGCTGCCGCCTGACTTCAACAAAAATTTAAAAGAAAAGGGAATTAAAACTTTTGTTTTTAATCCTTTCAGGCCTATTGTTTCATCACTGCAAAATAACCGCGACCACAGAAAAATTATTGCAATAGACGGAAAAGTCGCGTTCACGGGAGGGTTAAATCTTGCGGATGAATATATCAATGTCGTTGAACGTTTCGGCCACTGGAAGGATGCGGCAATAATGATTGAGGGAGACGGCGCATGGGCTCTTACTTTGATTTTTCTGCAAATGTGGAATCTTGGCACAAAGACAAAGAAAGATGATTACGTGTCATTTTATCCGTGGAAAGACAATGTAATTGAGCATACAACCAAGGGCGTTGCGGACGGCTTTGAAGCATGGGGCTACGTGCAGCCTTATGCGGACAGTCCGGTTAACGAAGAAAATGTAGGTGAACATGTATATATCCAGATTATTAACCAGGCAAAAAAGTATGTTTATATCAATACACCCTATCTAATTGTAGATGACAACCTTCTTTCCGCGCTCACTCTGGCGGCAAAAAGCGGCGTTGATGTGCGCATCATTACGCCTCACCGCTGGGATAAATGGATAGTTGAAATAACATCACGTTCATATTACAGAAGACTGATACAGGCAGGGGTAAAAGTTTATGAATATACATCGGGGTTTAACCACGGAAAAACATTTGTTTCCGANGACAAAATAGCCACTGTAGGAACTACCAACCTTGATTTTCGCAGCCTCTACCTTCATTTTGAATGCGGCGTGCTTATTTATTCAAGCCAAACAATAGCGGCAATCAAGGAAGATTTTATAACTACGATACCTGTCTGTCAGGAAATGACCTTAAAAGACTGCGCAAGAAACGCTATCCAGCGTGTTACTCAGGATATACTGCGCGTATTTGCCCCGTTGATGTAATATATTTTATTATTACAAGTTTTTTGTTATATTATTAATATGAGTAGTTTGTTCGATTACATTTCATGGAGAGGCGATCTCGATTTTACACAAACTCCGCTCAATCCTGTTGACTATATGATTTTTTCTCAAATATCGTACCTTCCTTTTGACGGTATAGTTCCAAGCCCTGAAGAAAAAGAAGGGATCAGCCTTCATCTCGCTATGGAAATTTTGAAAAAAAANGTAGAAAGCAGCGGGTCTGTTGTAAAAACCGTTCTGGGTTTTGATGAAGACCCGGCGTTTATAACCGCCATTACAACTTCAAACCGTTTCAGAAACTGCCAGCTTTTCGGGTTTGTCAACCAAGTTGACACCGAACAGGAAGTTCAGTTTTCCGCGCTGTGTATATATGTAAACGACGGCTCTTTTTCCNTTATATACAGGGGAACAGACGCTTCTTTTGTGGGCTGGAAAGAAGATTTTAACATGGCTTTTATGGAAACAATTCCCTCTCAGCTTGAAGCGGTAAAATACCTTGAAAAAATGGCTGCATCTGTAAACGGACGGCTGCGCATAGGCGGCCATTCAAAAGGAGGAAACCTTGCGATTTATGCCGCATCATTTTGCAGCAAAAAAACTCAAAAGCGAATAACTGACATATACAGTTATGACGCGCCCGGTTTTTACAAGAAAGTCGTTGCCAGCAGCGGTTTTCATGCGGTTAAGGACCGCATACATTCNTACATACCGCAGGCATCGGTTGTGGGAATAATCCTGGAACAGGGAGTTGATTACAAGGTGATAAAAAGTTCCCAAATCGGCCTAATGCAGCATTCGCTCTACTCATGGGAAGTGACACATAACGATATGATTTATGCCGGTGATATTACTCAGGGCAGCCGTTTCCTGAAAAAAACAATACGCGAATGGGTAGGCAGCCTTGACAATGAACACCGCGAACGNTTTATTGAGGCNGTTTATACAATACTCAATATGTCGGAATTAAAATCAATTCATGAAATTGAAGGGTCATGGCTTATAGCTACCGGCAAGATTATTAAATCACTGGGTTATATTGATGAACCGACAAAAAGAATAATTCAAAAAACAATTATAGAACTGCTCCGCTCCGCCAGGCGGAATTTAGACACCCTTTTTAAACAACAAAAATGAATAGGCCGTTTTTAAGACCAAGTTAATAACGGAATGAAGGCACAGGCTCATCTGACAATCTTTATGTCATCAAGGTATATCTCACAAACATAACCGTCTTCATTTACCATTGTAAAGTCAATTGCATTTATATTAACCCATGATATAGTTCTGCCTCGAGGTTCCACCCATCGCTGCTTTATTTCATTCCATCCTCCCCAAAGCTGCATATCACGTAATGGGATATGGATTGTATGCCATTTCCCGTCCGGCGGAAGTTGTTTTTGATCAATACTGTATCCTATATGCCAATTGATATTATCCTGAAAATTGTAAAATTTTACTTCAAATAATACTTGTTTTTCCGTTTTCGCTTTAATTTCAAGGGCAAACCCGTTCTGAACAAGATAAGTAAAATCTTTTAAAGTAAATTGAATACGTATACCGTCATTCCTGCGGCTGATATTCCCCCAGTGAATGGCATATTCACCTTCCGCTGACGGAGTATAATAAGTATTAAACGTATTTTGTTTAGAATAAATATTAAGAGTAGAACCCTTGCTAAAATTATCGTCATAAATGGTAAAGCCTGTCCTTAACGGTTCCCTCTGCACCTGCGGCGGAGGATTTAAACCCAGCGCCCTAACCAGTTCAACATTAAGGTCTACGTTAATATCTCCCGAAAATTGCCATGCAAATACGCCGCCGGGCGGGTTAAATATGCCGAAAGGATCATAATAATCCCATATTATCCAAGGAATGCTACGCGCTTCAAACGCTTCCCTGACAAATTGATAATACCTTACTCTGTCCTCAGGCAGACAATTCCGCATTAATACGCCAAATTCACCGCAGAAAACCGGCACATTCCTCTGTTTCATAAAATCAGCCACTTGATCGATCTTTTTTGCGAGCGCCGCTGTTGTCCCTATACCGGAATAATTTTTTAAAACATTTTCCCACCCTGTTCCTCGCAATTCATTGGGGGTTTTCGGCATCCTGCTTCTGTTATAGGGAAAGGGAACCTTTGCTAAAGATACAAGCGACGGAGTAATCCATGCCGCGCCCTGATGGGTAAAAACATGCGGGTCGTAAAAGTGGATGGTATACAAAAGTTTATTGTCGGAATATTTTGGCAGAGAAGATAAACCTTCAGCAGGATTGTCGCCGGTATGAATACCGCTGACAACTATCCAACGGTTTTTATCAATTTTACGAATGACATCTATCACGTCTCCCTGCATCTTCCCCCAATCGTCATCGGCAATTCTGTTAGGTTCATTCAGGATTTCATATATCACATATTCGCTGCGATTTTTATAATGTTCCGCCATCTGCGTCCAGACAGGAATAAGAAAATTCCGGTAATCGTTTCTGACTACAGGTTGATTACCAGGATGATTATCAAGAATAATATATATTTGATACTTTTCAGCCCAATCCACTGCCCTATCAAGAAATTTGAAAAACAGCGGATCAATAACATAATCCGGCGCGGATGTAAAAAGAAAAAAATCAAGCGGAAGGCGTATAACGTCAAAGCCCAGACTTTTCACATCCGCAAAAGTCTGTTCAACATACCTGTTGAATTGAATTGACTTAGCGTTATTAATAAATTCAAACCAGTTGCTAAAATTTACTCCCTTTGAAAAAGGAACCNCAGCGGCGGTTTGCTGTTTTGAAGACTGACCGGAAATATTGTAGGAAACGAACAACAATACTGTAACGATGAAAAGCATACTTCCTGTTTTCTTCATAATTGTAAACTCCTGCAAAAAAAATCTTGTTAATTTTATAACAAAACTGAAAGTAAAAAAAGTCGGGTACACCGGCTAACTTAACTACATTTATATGATAGACTAAACATCACAGAGGCAAAACTTGGAAGCAAAACCGTTAACGACGGCAATACCGGAAATATCAGTAACAATCACCCCGCCCGAATGGAACAACAAGAAACTTTTCAGTCTTCTTTGGCCGTTAATTGTCGAACAGCTTCTCATTGTTATGATGGGTATTGTCGATATGGTGATGGTCAGTTCTGTCGGAGAACACGCTGTATCCGGCGTATCGCTTGTTGATTCAATAAATTTTTTGATTATAACCGCCTTCAACGCCATGGCGACAGGAGGGTCGGTAGTCGCAAGCCAGTATATAGGGCGCAAGGACGGAAAAAACGCCTGCCGCTCGGCAAGGCAGCTTATTTACATAAGCCTATTTATTTCTTTAATCATGATGATTTTAACAATGTGTTTTTGCCGCAGGGTGTTAAAGCTGGTTTACGGAAATATTGCAGATGACGTTATGCGTTCTGCGCAGATTTATTTTTTGATAACAGCCCTTTCATATCCTTTTCTGGCTTTGTATACGTCAGCATCTTCCCTGTTCAGGAGTATGGGNAATTCCAAAATCAGCATGAATACCGCCGCTCTTGTAAATATCATAAANATCGGGGGAAACGCTCTGTTTATTTACGGAATGAGGCTCGGCGTTGCAGGGGCTGCGCTTTCAACATTAATCGGGCGTATGATTGCGGCGGTTGTACTGATCTATTTATTGATGCAGGACTGGCTCAACATAATTAATTTAAAGGGAATAACAAAGATCAAACTGGAACCTGACATGATAAAGCGTATTTTTAATATAGGCATTCCAAGCGGTCTTGAAACTTCTGTGTTTCAAATAGGGAAAATTTTGGTTACTAGGATATTTACATCATTCGGAACTGCTGCTATTGCAGCTAACGCGGTAGGAGCGACAATTAATTCCATAGCTTTTATGCCGGGCAGCGGTTTCGGAATGGGGCTTATGATAATTGCNGGACAATGTATAGGCGCGGGCGATTATGAAGCAGTAAAACAGCATACAAAAAAAATACTAAAGCTGTCTTATATGACATATTTTATCATCAANATACATATTTTAATTTTCATGAATCAAATTATCGGATTTTTCAATCTTTCGGCGGAAGCTCATCAAATGTGCGTAGTGTTCCTGCAGATTCACTGCGTTACATCAACATTGTTCTGGTGTCCGTCCTTTGTTCTTCCGAATGTTCTAAAAGCCGCAGGAGATGCGCGCTATATCATGATTGTCGCCGCAAGCACCATGTGGATTGTAAGGGTATGTTCCGCCTACCTAATGGCGTTTCCAATGGGGCTTGGGCCAAAGGCAGTTTACCTTGCAATGGGAGCTGATTTCCTTTTTAGGGGGATTTTCTTCTCAATGCGCTATTTAAACGGACGCTGGAAGGAAAAGCGGGTAATTTAGAGTTTTTTT
>WRGH01000082.1 GCA_009787285.1 Brevinematales bacterium | reverse complement strand
TTTGATTGCCTTGACAAGGTCGTAGCCTTCGTAAGGCTTTAGAAGCCCTGCCATGTCCTTGATACAGATTGAATCCGCTCCGATGTCCACAAGCTGTTTGGCAAACTCAGCATATTTTTCTATTGTATGGAAGGGGGTAACAGCGTAAGAAATTGTCGCCTGAATATGTTTACCGGTTTTCTTTGCAGCCGCAGTAGCGGCCTTAAAATTGCGTGGATCGTTTACAGCGTCAAAAATACGGAAAATGTCTATCCCATCTTTTGCAGCATACTCTACGAATTTTGCAACTACATCATCGGCATAATGACGGTAACCAAGAAGATTTTGCCCGCGCAGCAGCATCATGATTTTGGTGTTGGGAAGAGCCTTTTTAAGCTTTTTAAGTCTTTCCCATGGATCTTCGTTAAGGAAGCGGATACAGGAGTCGAAAGTTGCTCCGCCCCAGGCTTCCAACGCAAAAAAACCGGCTTTATCAAGTTTGTCGCATATCGGCAGCATATCCGCCGTAACCATACGTGTCGCAAATAGTGACTGATGAGCGTCTCTTAATACCAGATCTGTTAATTTTACTTTAGGCATTTTAACCTTCCTTAATTTTATATTTAATTGTATACATAATACTGAAATCCGCAGATTTTTCAAGCCCTTTGTAGACTTGTCTACCTGAGTTTTTTCCTCAACTTACGCTGCCTGTTTCGTTGTGTGGTTGCTTCTTCCCTGCCTGTTTGTTTCTTTTCCGGTTCATCGTAAATACGGATAACATCCCTGTCGGACAGTCTTGACGCTACGATTAGCCAAATGACGCCGAACAGTATCATTAAAAAGCAGAGAACCTGTCCTGTGGAAAAACTTAACAGCGGGTGTGTGTATGCCGGAGGAAGATTACTTTTTACAAACTCAATTCGGTATCCAAGGTCTGCATCCGGCTCGCGGAAATATTCGATAAAAAAGCGAAAAATGCCGTACCCTAAAAAATAAAGACCTGTCAAAAAGCCCTTGAACGGCTTACGGTTGCGGAAAAACCAGATAATAGCCCAGAGTACGATTCCTTCAAAAAACGCTTCGTATAATTGAGACGGGTGGCGCGGTAAATTTACAAATGCGCCTTCTGTGATAATACCGGTTTTTACGGCAATTTCGCTGACCCAGCCTTCACTTACAGGAAGCGCAGTTGCATTGGGAAAAATCATGCCAAAAGGGCTTGCCGTTACCCTGCCGTAAAGTTCGGCATTGATGAAATTCCCGAGACGTCCGAAAGTGTAGCCTAGCGGAATGCCTGCGACAAACATATCGCTTATTTCACGAAAGCTGAAGCGTTTTACCTTTGCGAAAATTATTACAGATAACAACCCTGCAAAAGCTCCGCCGTGATAACTCATTCCCTGTAGTCCTGTAAACTTTCCGTTTTGAAACGGCCAGAAAATCAGCCAAGGTTTTTTTATATAAATATCGCTGGTTTCATAAATCAATGTGGAAAAAAGCCGCGCGCCGACAAGCAGCGCAAGAATCCCGAAAAAAAATAAACTTGATAAATCGTCTTCCGTCATTGGGAAACGCCGTTCCCTTATCTGCCTCCTGTATAAAAAAAAAGCAGTTGCGAAGGCAAACAAATACATCAGCCCGTACCAGCGTACAGGCAGTCCGGGTATTATTTCCGGTTTCAGCCATGAAGGAAAATGAATTGACAATAACATGCCTATACCTTGAAACCCTGCTGAATTGCGTGCGCTAATTTTGTTTTGATAAAGTTCACTTCTTTTCTAAGTTTGGAAATTTCAAATTGCTGGGATTTTACAGTCTCTATTAAATCGCCCTTATTCATTGCGCCTGAATGAAGTAGATCTTCAATATATTCCATTTTAGTGTCAAAATCGACCTCGGCTTCCATTTCCGCTTCTTCGAAACTTTCATCTATCTGCTTGTCATCGGGAGAAAAATTGTCTTCCGGACTTTGCAGAATCTTATCGGCGATACGGTAAATTGCCTGAGAAAGAACAGACTGCGGCTTGTAAAGGGNAATCGGAAGCCTCGATGCAAGCGCCGTATCCTGAACAACATCACGGTAGATAATTCCCAGATGTTCAATTTTTAAATCAAGATATTCTTCGCAGGAACGTTTGATCTTCATTGCAACATCTGCATTTTTGGGCTCGTCAACCATATTCATTATCAGCTTTGGATGAAGCATTTCAATTTGCTTGATAAAATTTTCATGGGAAACAGGATCGATTTTCTGGATTTCAGGCAGTATTTTAGGAATGTAAAGTTTGTGATGNCCGCCGGAACTGTCTTTGCGCAGTTTTTCAAGATACTCGCGGGCGGGAGAACCTTTTGTAAAACTGATAAACATCAAACGGAAAATAGCGTTTTTCAAAAATACATAGGCATTGAGAACTGCTGTGACTGCCGGAGCCGAAACTACGATCCCTTGATTTGAAAGCAGGAAAAATTCGAGAATAGACTGATGCGTTCCTGCGCCTAGATCAAGTATCAGAATGTCGGCGTCGTTTTTAAGGGCAAGAAGCTGTTTTACAAGAGTTTTTCTCTGTATAATGCTAAGATTTGCAGTTCCCGGAATTTCATTGTCTCCGGGAATAAAACGTAAACCCCGTACATCGGTGTCTGCAATNACGCCGGTAAAATCTGATTTGGTATTGCTGAGGAATGTCCCAATGCCCATCTGGGGCGCATGATGACCAAGTACCAGGTGGAGATTTGAAGCTCCNAGGTCGAGGTCAGCAAGCACTACACGCTGACCTGCCTGGGCAAAAGCTACTCCTAAGTTAGCTGCAACGAGTGATTTTCCCACGCCGCCTTTTCCGCTTGCTATTGGAATTATTCGCATTGTTTTTCCTCCGTAATTGTTTCCTGTTTATTCAATGATTTTTGCAAGTTTTTAAAAATAATCAAAATTGCGGCAAGAGCCAAAAAGTCGCCGAANAAAAATACTATTTCGGCCGAAAAATAATAAAGGGAAATCCCGCCTATTATTGTATTTTGCTTAGATATAACAGACAATAGCGCCATAGAAAAAAGTCCGATACATTTTCCGGCGATATACAAAGGTATGTATGCTTTAAAATTTAAAGTATCAATTAATAAAAAAAGCGCCATAATAGGAAAAAGGGCTCCCGGAGCGGTAAAAGCCAGCCAGGGAATAGAACTTGTTCCGTACAAAAGATAGACAAGNATGAAAGCCAGCGCAATAATCCTTATACACTCATAGATAAAAACGGCGGGCTTAAGGATGCGAATTAACACCATATTATTGAAGTTAATGAGTGAAAAGAGATTAATCAAGGGGTTGATTATGGAATATTTCGGGTGGAAAATTAATTCAAATAATATTACATTTATATCAGGAGCATTTATGAAATCACGGCAAATATTTGTTGGTTTTGTCATTTTAGCGCTGTGTCTAGGCTGTGCAAAGCCGCCAATTGCTGAAATGGACAGAGCCAAAGAAGCAGTTTTTGAGGCTGAAAATGACGACGATGCGGCTCAATACGGAACCAGCTTTCTCAACCGNGCGAGGGCTGCCCTTGCAAAGATGGAAGAAGCGGCAAATTCCAAACGTTTTGATGAAGCGAAGACCTATGCGGCGGATGCTGTAACGCTGTCTGAAAAAGCAATAACAGACGGAAAGGCGGCGGCAGTCAGGGCAAGAGAAGAAGCGGCCTCCAATATATCCAGCTTNAAATCTGAAATTGAAGAAACCGGCATAAATNTCAANGCGGCGCGTTATTCCCAATTAGCTCTGGATTATGACGCATTGGACAGGGGAATGAAGGACGCTAATGATTCTTATGCTCAAGCTCAAAACAGCATGAGCGCCGGAATGTACAAGGATGCGCTTGATAAAGCCATGAATGTGCGGGCGAATCTTGCTGATATTAATCAAAAGATTACAAACGCAGCGCCGAGAAGAAAATAAAATATGAGTAAGTTAGAAAACCGTAATAAAAATGGGGTCGGTACAAAACAGCGTATTGTTTCTGCGCTTGTGGAAAACAGGGCGGGAACCCTAAGCAGGGTATCGGGGCTTTTCAGCAGGAGAGGCTTTAACATTGACAGCTTGACGGTCGGCGAAACTGAAGACGCTTCAGTTTCAAGAATGACAATTGCGGTAACAGGGGAAGAACGCATACTTGAGCAGATTATCAAACAGCTTGAAAAACTTGTCGATGTTATAGCGGTGAGAGAACTTAACGGCGATTCATGCCTGCGCCGCGAGATTATGCTTGTAAAGATCGGAGCGAATGAAGAAAACCGTCCCGCNGTTCTTGAGATAGCGGGGATTTTCCGCGCGCGTGTTGTCGATGTCTCGCAAACGACAATCACTATTGAGGCTACAGGCAATATGGAAAAGCTTAACGGACTGCTTTTGCTTCTGCGTTCTTACGGCATCCTTGAACTTGCGCGCACAGGTCTTGTTGCTCTTGAGCGCGGCACGCGGGTGCTTTCAACAGTACCGGTTGATCAGCATAAATTGCAAAATGCGGAACAGTGACGGATATTACCCGCAAAATAATAGAGCAAATACTTGCTGTTCCGAAAGGTAAAGTTTCCTGTTACCGCGACATAGCCCTGAAAGCCGGGCTTCCGAACGGAGCGCGCCAGACTGTAAGGGTTCTTCATTCCATGTCCGAAAAATACAATCTGCCGTGGTACAGGATAATCCGTTCCAACGGCAGTATTGCTCTTGCCGAAGGGGAGGGAAGAGAACTGCAGATAAAACTTCTGCGCAGTGAAAGAGTGGAAGTTTCGGATAACGGAAAGATTGATATGGACAGATACGGAGTTTGAAATTACTTTTTTTTCGCCGTTTCCAAAACCTTCAGTCTGCATTCAGCGTGATGAAGTCTTTTTTTCGCTTTGTTAATCTCAAATCTTAAATTCGTTTCTTTCAATGTTTCTTCGGCCTGCTTTTTGGACTCAAGAACATGCTCAATGTTAATTTCTTCAGGACAGTCGGCGCTTTCAACCATCAGTACGTTTTTATGCTCTTTCACTTCCAGAATGCCGCCGCATACAAACGCTGTGCGCCAGTTACCGCCCTCGTCTTTAATTCGGAGCGTGCCGGTAACAGAGTGCGCTGAAAAGGGAGCGTGGTTTGCGTATATTCCGATTTCGCCGTCATCAAGACCTATGATGATTGCCTGCACCTTGCCTGAATAAAACACACGCCGGGGCGTATGAACCTCGAAGTTAAATAAAGCCGGCATTATTTTGCCTTTTCCAGAACGTCATCAATGGTGCCTGCCATGTAAAAAGACTGCTCCGGAATTGAGTCGCATTCACCGTCAAGTATCATTTTGAAGCCGCGTACAGTCTCCTTGACCGGCACATAACGTCCGGGAATACCTGTAAATTTTTCTCCGACAAAGAAGGGCTGGCTGAAGAATCGCTGAATCTTTCTTGCTCTTGTAACTGTGAGCTTGTCTTCCTCAGAAAGTTCGTCCATGCCCAAAATGGCGATTATATCCTGTAACTCTTTGTAACGCTGTAAAATCTGCTGAGCGCGTCTGGCAGTGTTGTAGTGATCTTCGCCTACTATCGCCGCGTCAAGAATACGAGAGCTTGAAGCAAGAGGATCGACGGAAGGGTATATTCCCAGTTCTACAATTTTGCGCGAAAGGGTGGTGGTTGCGTCCAGATGGGCGAATGTTGTCGCGGGCGCAGGATCGGTAAGGTCGTCGGCGGGAACATAAACCGCCTGAATACTTGTAATCGATCCTTTTGATGTGCTGGCGATTCTCTCCTGAAGACTGCCCATCTCGTTGGCAAGAGTCGGCTGATAACCGACCGCGCTTGGAATACGTCCAAGAAGGGCGGAAACTTCAGCGCCCGCCTGAATAAAACGGAAAATATTGTCGATAAAAAGAAGCACGTCCTGCCTGTCCTGATCGCGGAAATGTTCCGCCATAGTAAGACCGGCAAGCGCGACCCTCATTCGCGCTCCCGGAGGCTCGTTCATCTGACCGAAAACAAGCGCCGTTTTTTCGATAACGCCGCTCTCCGTCATTTCCTTCCAAAGGTCGGCTCCTTCGCGCGAACGCTCGCCGACTCCGGAAAATACCGAATAACCGGAATGTTCGGTCGCTATATTGCGGATTAGTTCCATTATAACGACTGTTTTCCCTACTCCGGCTCCGCCGAACAGTCCGATTTTGCCGCCTTTCGCATAAGGGGCGATTAAATCAATTACCTTTATTCCCGTTTCAAGCAAAGCTGTCGCCGGACGTTGTTCGTAAAAACCTGGGGCGGCACGGTGTATTGATTCGTACTGCGAGGCAGTGAATGCCCCTTTGTCGTCAATAGGGTCGCCCGTTACGCTAAACATCCGACCAAGCACTTCCTTGCCGACCGGCACGCTGATAGGACGGCCTGTATCCTCAGCCTTAAGCCCGCGTGACAATCCTTCGGCGGCTGACATTGCGACACAGCGCACGCGGTTATCGCCGATATGCTGAAGGACTTCCAACACAACGGTACGGTCAACCCCATCGCTGCTTATTTTTACTTTTAAAGCGTTCAGTATAAGCGGTATCTGTCCCTGTTCAAAACGAACATCCACAACAGGGCCGATAATTTGAGTAATATAACCTTTATTCATCATCTCTCTCCTTCTAGTGATCGGCTAACGCAGTAGAACCGCCCGTTATTTCCGCCATTTCCTGCGTAATGCCCGCCTGCCGCGCGCGATTGTAACTTATCTTCAGAGATGCGAGCATATCTTCGGCGCTTTTGGAAGCCTCGTCCATTGCCTTCATGCGCGAGCTCTGTTCACTCGCGTATGCTTCTACCATCGCTCCGTAAATAACGCCCTTTATATACTGGGGAACCAGAACGTCAAAAACCGCTCCTGTGGACGGCATGAATTCAAATTTTAAATCCNCTCTCTTTTCGCCGCCGATTTCGAAAATATCATCTTGTATTTTTTCTTTTACAAGGGGAATTATCTGATGTTTAGTCGGGAGTAGTTTTACCATGCTGAACATATGGGTATACACAATATGAATNGAATCGAAAGCGCCCCAAAGATACTGCGAAACCACATACTCGGAAACTTCTCCGGCGTGTTCCACAGTCGGTATCTGCGGATGAAAAGAAAAATTTTCCAAAATCTTATACGGAGAATGAGTAAAATAACGGTAGCCGACAGAGCCGCCTATAATTATCAATACCGGATTTTGCACTTTTTCGCATAACTCGACTACATTACGATAAACATTCGC
>WRGH01000081.1 GCA_009787285.1 Brevinematales bacterium | reverse complement strand
CTTGTACTCTTTCAGCAGTTCGTCCAATACTTCTTTCGTGATTGCCATACTTCCTCTCCTTAGTAGTATAGCGTTTTACACAAAATTATTTATGGGCTCTAATTTGCATATCTATCTTTTACGAACGTTGCGCCTGCAAGAAATAGTTGATTATTACGGGGTAGTTCTTTTCAATGCTGAAGTTCAGTATCACTTGTTGATCAAATCTAAAAACGGCATAGGTAAAAAATGGATATATTGTACTAATTGTGTTTCTTGATTTGCTTACCAAGCATATAAAGACATATACTTATCAATACCAAGGAAATACCTACAATGAGTTGGAACAACATTTTTGCCTCCTTAATTAACTTTTAATCCATGTTAAAATCACATCAATAATAGCTATAATACCAAGTATACCTACAATAGCCACAACAGTATTGAATATTTGCGACCATTTACTAAGCGGCTTCGATATAAAATCATAAATTTTGTCGAGAGTATCACTAATATGCTTCAAAACAAAAACTTCTTCTTTTTCCATATCACAATATATTATTATTTATATAATATGGCTGCGTCAAGGTAAAAAATGGCATGGTAACCGCTGTTTCCAAATATTTTTAAAGATAATCANAATGAGTTCCGGTATANGCAAAGGATATTTTATTCGTATTGAGGGGTTTAATNCCCCGCCATTCATGGCGGTTAAAAGGATTAAACCCCGAATATAAATACCTTATGAGAACAACAACCCCGTCCTTTTAGGGCGGGGTTGTTGATTTCCTTCAAGCTGATAGATCAAAATCCTTTTGAGCTTCCTCTTACTAAAAATTGAAGACGTTATGAGCCTATCTTGATACAAGCGGTGTAAATTTAAAGCCNGTACCGTCAACGCTGACTTTTCCCATTCCCGGATATACAATGTGCATTCCGGCAAGGGATATGTTGTTTTTAGCGGCATATTCCAGTACCTGCCTGCGTATTGAAGCCGCCGCTTTTTGATCCATATCATAAGTCGCNCTGATTTCAGGGACAGGGAATTGTACAAGAGCCACGTGCAGAAGGTCTCCGGCTACTAAAAGTTTTTCTCCGTTGTTTTCCAATAAATAAACCGTATGTCCGGGGGTGTGTCCGTAAGCGGCTATAGGGCTTATTCCGGGAAGAATTTCGCTTAATTTTTGACCGAGTTCCGCAGGTTCAAAGGTAACTGTACGCGAACTGTACGGGGTAAGAGCCGCAACCGCTCCCCGGTTTACATTGGTTTTGGTAAAGTATTCAAGTTCTTTGNCNGAAAGATAAANTTTGGCTTTCGGAAAAGCCGCCGTNCCGTTGCTTTGAAGACTGCCGAAGTGATCTCCGTGCAGGTGGGTTATAAGCACAGCGTCAATATTTTCAGGCTGTACCCCCAGTTTTTTAATTTTTTCTATAATAATGCCGCCGGCTCCTGTTCCGGTATCAATTAAGATATTCTGCCCTGTGCCCTTAACCAATACGGCATTGGCTGTATGTTTAAATCCGTTTGCGGGAATATAGCGATCAAGTATATTTTTATCCGCTCCTATGAGAATATCAATATTTCCGTCCCTTTCGGATTCAACTAAAATATAAACTTCAAACTGTCCGATTTTATATGAAAAGATTCCGTCGTTCCCGTCCGATTTAACAACCGGAGTAACAATGCCGAAAAGCATACTCATTAAAATTACTTTATTCATTTTATATCTCCAATTAATAAAATTTACACCGATTTTACTTAAATTAAAAGCTGTAACCCCCTTATTTTTTTTTGTTTTTATGTTATATTTTATGTATAGAATTATGAAGAAACGACATTTTTTTTATTTTTCAGCTTTTTGCGCCTGTTTGATTTTCTTGTCTTCTTGCTCAATAAATAAACTGGCGATAAACGCAGTGTCCAATGCGCTGACAGGAGACGGCAGTTCCGATGTTTTCACAGGCGATTCTGATCCTAAGCTTGTTGGAGACGCCCTTCCCTTTGCCATAAAAATGTATGAAACCCTTCTATCCGCAAATCCGGGACATCAGGGACTTATGGTTACAACGGGTTCGCTTTTTGTTATGTATTCAAATGCGTATGTTCACGGTCCCGCGGAAATGCTCCCTTCCGATAAATGGCAGGAACGTGAAGCGGAAATGGACAGGGCGAAAAAGTTGTATTTACGCGGGCATGAGATTCTTTACAATGCGCTTGATTCAAAATTCAGCGGGTTCAGGAAAGCTTCGGTTGCTGACGGAAGTCTTCAGACCATACTGGAAAAATGCAAAAAAGAAGACGCGGGTACTTTGTACTGGGCTGTTGCAGGCGGACTTGCCGCTTATTCAATTGACGTGTTTGATTTTGAACTAAGCGCCCGCATACCAAACTGGTCTGCAATGATACACAGAGCTTACGAACTTGATCCAGATTACGGCGGCGCTTCCCTTGATGAATTTTTTATTCTTTTTTATTCATCACTGCCTGAAACGATGGGAGGAGACAAGGAACAGGCGCTGTACCATTTCCGCAGAGCGCTGGAAAAGACACGCGGTAATTCTACAAGCGCGTATATTTCCTACGCCCAGTCGATCAGCGTTCCTGCTCAGGATTACGATACATTCAGGGATTGTCTTGAAAAGGCTCTGGCTGTTGACCCGAATGCCGATGCTTCTACACGGTTGATGACTATTATCAATCAGAAGAAGGCGCGCTGGCTTCTTGACAACGCCTACAATTACTTTTCATTCCTTCCCATTCCAGAGGATTATTGATAAAATTGCATAGAAGGAGTACAGCATGAAAAAAGGCATGACGCTTTTTACACTTGTGTTTTTTTCGCTTTTTTTAATAACTAACGAGGTTTTCTCACAGCGCGGAGGCAGAGCGCAGGAAGTTATAGAGGTGCGTCTTGCTTCTCCGTTGCCGAGAAACTCCGACTGGGGACGGGTTCTGGATCGTATAGCGGGTGAATGGACGCGCGTAACAGATAATCAGGTACGGTTACGTGTCATTCATGACGGATTGGAGGGCGGCGAGGCAAAAATGCTTTCATCCCTTAATTCTGACAATATTCAGGCGGCGGTTTTTACATCTTCGGGACTTTCTGAAATTTGTCCTCCTGTAATGACTTTGAGTATTCCGTTCTTTATCAGAAATAATGCGGAATTGGACACAGTACTGAAAGATACGCTGCCTATTCTTGAAGAACAGATTAACAAAACCAATTTTGTCGTCATCTCATGGTCAAAGGGCGGCTGGGTTTATGTATTCTCAAAAGATTCTGTAATAACGCCTGACGATTTGCGCCGTCAGAGACTTGGGACTACTTCTGAATTAAGGGATATTAATACCGTATTCAGAACAATGGGATTCAATTTGGTGGAAACCGATTTTATTGATCTTGGTACAAAGCTTGCGAGCAATGTTATTAATTCGTTTTATTTGGTTCCTGAGGGGATGGCTCCTCTTGGATTGCACAGAAGTCTGTCGAATATGCTNGATATGCCGATTGCTCCTGTTATGGGCGCAATTGTTATGAATCGCGTAACATGGAATAAATTGGGCGCGGACAAACAGCGTGAAATANTAAAGGTTACAAAGCGTTTGGTTGCGGAATTTGAAACATCAATGTCCAAGANTTCNGCTAATGCTGTTACAGCCATGAGCAGGGACGGGTTGAAATTNAACAAACCAAATTCTGCGCAGCAGGATTTATGGCGCACGGAAGTGGAAAAAGCCATGCCCATGCTTATCGGAAATGTAATAGACCGTAATTTGTATGCTCAGATAAATCAGGTGCTTGAAAGATCAAGAAACAGGCGCTGATCAAATGAACAAAGTATTGCAGGCGTTTAAATCTTTTAAGTTATCATGGCCGGAAAAAGCAATATGTTTTGGTTCTCTGTCTCTTCTTGCCTTGATACCTATAATTGAGCTTATACTGCATCAGTTTAATTTAACAATACATGATTCCAGAGCCATAATAACCCATCTTTTTTTGGTATCGGGTTTTTTTACCGCTATGTTTACCGCGCGATACGGGGACCATATTTCAATTACTGCCGTTCAATTTATTAGAAGCGAAAAAGTAAAGAGAATTCTTTTTATCGCGGTTACGCTGGTTTCTGTTTTTCTGCTTACCATACTTGCATGGAATTGTATCTCTTTTATAAAATTCGGACTTATGGGAAAATCGGTCGGTTATGTGCCTGATCGAATTATTGCAGTTGTAATGCCGTTAGGGTATACGGTAATAGCGGTGCGTTTTTGCTTGAAGCTTAAAGGAAAGGAGCGGNTGTTTGCTTATCTGGCAATGCTTGTTGGTACTGCTATCGCTCTTCCTGCCGTTGCCAAAATTATCTGGGGGTTTGACCCGCCCGACCCTTTTTATTCATGGGTAAATTCACTTTATGACATTGCGTATTTAATACGCGTTCCTGCAATTATTTTTCTTATACTNGCGGCATTTTTGGGAATGCCGCTTTTTTCGGCAATGGGCGGAATTGCCATGGTAATACTTCAGGCTGCGGGGCGCGAACCGGACGCGGCTCCTATTCAAATTTATTCCGCGTTGACGGAAATGGACATTATTGCCATTCCTCTCTTTACGCTAACAGGTTTTTTCCTTTCGGAAAGCAAGGCGGGAGAGCGGCTTGTGCGCACTTTCAGGGCGTTTTTCGGCTGGCTGCCCGGCGGAATGATAATCGCCACAATCATTATTTGCGCATTTTTNACTTCATTCACGGGAGCGTCAGGGGTAACTATCCTTGCGCTTGGNGGAATACTCTATACAATACTTAGTGAAAACAAATATACGGAAAGGTTTTCTATCGGATTGCTTACGTCTGTAGGGGGAATTGGCTTAATGTTTCCGCCGAGTCTCCCGATTATNCTTGTGGCTTCNACAACTAACATGATACTTCACTTTATGAACATACCGGTAAAATACAACATAATTCATTATTTTCTGGGAGCGCTTTTGCCCGGAATAATTCTTGTTGCGGCAATGATTATCACCGGTTTTGTGTTATCTGCAAAGGTGAAAATATCAACTGAACCTTTTAANTCCAAAGAAGCCTTGCTTTCACTGAAAGAATCATTTTTTGAAATTTTAATGCCTGTGATACTGGTCTTGGGTTATTTCAGCGGACGGCTTACGCTTGTAGAGGTAAGCGCTTTTTCCGTAATATACACTGTAGTTGTAGAAGTTTTTATCAATAAAGATATTGCCGTTAAGGATATTTTTAAAGTCTTCTCAAAAGCCGCTCCGATAACCGGAGGGATACTTGCCATTTTGGCAATAGCAAAAGCCCTTTCCTATGCTTTTGTTGATTCCGGCGTACCTGAAAATTTCGCCTTATGGATGCAGAATACCGTCAGCTCAAAATTTGTTTTCCTGCTGCTGCTGAATCTCGCCCTGCTTGTGCTTGGCTGCCTAATGGACATATTTTCGGCGATACTGGTTTTCCTTCCGTTAATTGTTCCGCTTGGCTATGCCTACGGCGTTGATCCTGTACACCTTGGGATGATATTTATTGTAAACCTTGAGGCGGGATTCTTAACTCCGCCTGTCGGAATGAATCTGTTCCTTGCAAGTTACCGTTTTGAAAAGCCTTTTATGCAGATATGCCGTAACGTGCTGCCATTCCTTAACGTCAGGTTTGTTATTGTGCTATTGGTTACTTATTTGCCGTTTCTCAGCACCTTCCTTACAAGGTTTTTTAACTAGGCATTTTATTTTTTGGGCTTGACAAGAAATATATAACCCAGCAGAACAAAAAAGTACACGACGCTGCAGCCTAAGGTAATTAAAACCATAATGTCGGATTTTGGCGCCATACCGATAAGAAGCAGCATTGGTATTCCGAAACCTATTGCGAATGAACTTCCCAGAACCAGATTGTTTGCCGCAGGCGTTTCAAACATGGGATCGGTTTCGCGCAAAAGCAAAATACCGGAACTGATAACGCCTGTCATCATCCCGAACATGGACAGAAAACTTTCGTAATAATATTCAGGATATAATTTTTTGCACATCCATTTAAGGTAATAAAAAGTGCAGACTGCGCCGAGAATACACATAATAATAAACGGAAGCCACAGGCCTGCGAGTTTTCTAAAATTTATTGTACAGATACCGGTTATTATCATAAGGTCAAACGCGTAGCCTGAAATGCGCGCAAGCAGGTAATTATTCTGGTACTGGCGGGNTATTATTCCGCTGTTACGGAACAGTTTCATTATTCCGCGCAGAATTACCGCAAGCAGGGAGCCAATAATAAAATTAAAGCCCCATATAATGGGAATTAAACTTTCTGTAAAATTGGAACCTGCCGAACGCAGCAGTTTTGTTATCCCCGATGAAACGCCCCATGTCGCAAAATAGACGATTAGCACAAGGGCAACCTGAATTGAAAATCTGTCAACGGATTCAGAAACCGGTATTTCGTTCTTATTTTCAAAATCATCTATGCTGCTGGTTTCATAGACGGCGGCGCAGCCGATTCTGGTCAGCAGGTTTTTACGTTTCAGAATATTCATGTAAATTACGCCGAATGTGCAGGCGACAACAAAACCCATTGCCGCGATAGACAGACCGAAAGACTGTCCGCCTGAAAACCCAAGGGCTTCGTATGTTGAACCTACATTGTTTGCCTGTCCCGGCCCCTGCCCGTAACCCATCGGCAGAAGAATCCCCGCGGCTTTAAAAAGATCAGGGTGTATGGTATANGCAAGACCAATCGAAACCGAAAGACCGATTACCCCTTGGAAAAGATAAGTGCTGACAATAAGAGCGCCTGTTTTTGAACCAATAAAAGCTTTTGAGTAACTGGCTTCTCTTTTTGGGATGATCAGCGACAATGCGATAAATCCTATTGCAATGGTATGGTATGTTACCATCTCCATGAGCCTTACATCCAATCTGACAATATTGAACATCCGCAGAAAGAGAGCNATAAAACCTGCAATGACTGCAGTCGGCATCAGCGCCTTTTTAATAAACGGAACCTTGCGCCTGAGTACATTTGCAATTATTAAAATTGCGGCTATCATTCCCATTTGAAGAATAAAAGCCCATAATGCCGTGTTTTGGTTTGAAAAATCCATAAGTTACTCCTTGTGTTTATTAACCTCATTAAAAAAATCAATGTACTTTAATGCGCTTCTTGGATGTTTGCTGTGAATCTCCCATATTTTACGTTCTTTAAAAGAAAATAAAATCCTCATCATTGCGAAACATGACATGTCAATTATTTCCGCTAACGGAAATACGAATTCTTTTCCGTTAGNCGANGTTAANGACAGCCTGTCCTTGTACAGGCACAGCCTTCCTTCCGCAATGAATGTGTCATGGTCTGCACTGTCAACTTTAAAAAGCCGCTGGTTACCGTCTGTGAAGAT
>WRGH01000080.1 GCA_009787285.1 Brevinematales bacterium | reverse complement strand
TTAAGGAGATGGTTTCGAAAACCATTGAACTCGTAAGGGTTCCGGGGGTTCGAATCCCCCCTGCTCCGTGCTAAAAACGCTTCGCGTTTTTAGTTAAGGAGTTTTGTGCTATCCCTTCGAGATAGCTTCACAAAACTCCACGGCTGGAAACAAATTGGGGGATTCGAAACGAAGTACCGTGCCCCGAAAAGGCGAGAGCCTTACAGGGGCTGCGGTGCATGGATGTACCGCAAGGTACGAAGGCGGTGGTGGAAGGAGTAAACAGGACGTTTACGACTGGAACCCCGAATCCCCCTGCTCCGGACCAAAACGCGTAGCGTTTTTATTGGAGAGATGACCGAGTGGCCGAAGGTGCACGATTGGAAGTCGTGTGTACCCGGAAGGGTACCGAGGGTTCAAATCCCTCTCTCTCCGTTGCTTAAAAATCCTTCAGATTTTTAAGCTTAAGAGTTTTACTTTGTAAAACTCCACATTGGCTAGAAAGGGATTTGAACCACTAATTTATAGAAAAGGCGAAGGAGTAATATAGTATGGAAGAACAGGTAAAAGCTGCATTGGAAAATGTCAGACCGTCATTACAGGCTGACGGCGGAGATGTAGAATTTGTTTCGGTAGACAATGACGGAATTGTTTCGGTAAAACTTACCGGAGCGTGCGGGCACTGTCCGATGTCGCAGATGACTTTAAAAATGGGAATTGAAAACTATCTCAAAAAGGAAATACCGCAGGTCACAGCCGTAGTCGGCGTCTAAGCCGCACAGCCGACGACTTTTTTCTGTAAAAGAGCGGTATATTCTGTGTTGAAAAACCTTTGGAGCCGCCTAAGAGATTTTTCCATGGGAAATCCGGCGGCAGCCCGTTATGCAGTGGACGGCTTTCTTGTGGGAAGCGCGACTACTATCGCATCCAACACCCATAACCTGTTCGCAGTGCGTTTAGGCGCAAATGATTTTCAGTTAAGCCTTGTNTTCTTTCTCCCGCAGATGTTCAATATGCTGGTATTGATTCCCGGCGGCTTATTCACAGACAGTCTGCATAATAAAAAACGGATGGTATTGGCAACCCTGTCGGCGGCTGCGCTTGGCTACCTTATTTGCAGTCTGTCGCCGTTTACTGCCGGATACTCGGTATTTTTTTACCTTGTCTTTCTTTCTCTCGCAAGCGGAGCGATAGCCCTGTACAATGTAGCGTGGCAGTCATATTTTCCCGATGTTATAGACAGGGAAGTACAAAACAGGGTTCTGACAGGGCGNACCTACGTATTCATATTTTTTAGTATGCTGTCGCCGTTAATAGTAGGCGCAGTACTGGCTTTTATCAGAAATTTAAGCGGGAAAATTATAGCTCATCAGGGGTTTTTTATCGGCTCAGCACTGTTGTTCCTGCTGGCTGCCAATAATTTCAGGAAATTTCAGGCAGTAAGGAAAAATACGCCAAAACGCATTACATTGCCGGAAATAAAAAGAGCCGCAAAAGGCCTGCTTCATAACAAACCGTTTTTATTGTTTGCCTCAGCGGCGCTGTTTTTCCATATAACATGGCATTTCGACTGGACATTGTACTTCATAGGTCAGGTAAAATACCTGAATATGAACGAACTTCAGCTGGGGCTTGTAACAGTCGGGACAACCGCCATGCAATTGATAACGTTGAAATTCTGGAGNCTAAAGAATGAAAAATACGGCGTTGTACTGCCGTTCACTTTCGGTATTATAGGCTTAAGCCTTTGCCCTGTTTCCATAGCTGCGGCGGTTAGTCTGCCGCANTTTATAGGNCCGTACGCTTTTTTGGTATTCCACACGATATCGCACATACCTTTTGCAACAATTACATTAAACCTGTTTCAATGCCTCTTACAGGTAGTCGATGAAGAATACCGAAGCTTTTCAATGGCGGTTTTTGCCTGCCTGATAGGTCTTTCCAATGCAATAATGCCTGTAGCCGGTGTGGCTCTATACCATGCGCTTGGAGGTGATTTAGACGGGTTTCGCCGTACATTTGCGCTTATCTTCGTACTGCGNATCATTGCCGCGGGATTATGGCTTCTACGCTGGCGGCATTTACAGACAAGCCGGCTGGCCGATTAAAAGCCCGGCTGTACCTGCTTTTTTAGGGAAAATTACCCCTCCGGCATAGTAAATACCGGAGTTCCGAACGGCTCTGGGGGTAATTTTTTATGCTTAAAACGTGAAAAAAACCGTTAATTTTTATAAAGTATGGTAACTATCATACTTGACTTATTTTTAAATATATCATATAGTATAAAAAAAGGAGCGTACTGCATGATAGCAAAGACTGATTTGCCCAATATCAATGAAAAAACCGCTGAAGGGCTTAAGCCGGAGGGTGTACCATACCGTGTCCTTGTAGTTGATGACTCAATGTTCATAGCCAAGCAACTTGGACAAATTTTTACATCAGAAGGTTTTGATGTAGCGGATACTGCTGCTGATGGAGCGCAGGGATTCGAAAAGTACAAAGCTCTGCATCCTAATATTGATTTAGTCACTTTGGATATTACCATGCCTGTAATGGATGGCGTGTCCGCATTGGAAAAAATCCTTGAATTTGACAAACAAGCCAATGTAATAATGGTCAGTGCTTTAGGTAAAGAAGACGTTGTAAAGAAATGTCTTTTAATGGGAGCCAAGAGCTACATTGTTAAACCGCTTGACAGGAAAAAGGTTCTTGAAAGAGTTGTTTCAGTTCTAAAACGATAACAACAAAAACCTTAAAAAACTCCGATTTTTCATGAGAGTGTGTTATCTTCTCTTTTCCGCCTTTTTAAAAAGATGTTCACTTAGTGTTTAATACAGGTTAAAAATTTTGAATAAGATATTTTTTTTTGCTATAATTAAATAAGGTAAATTAATGAATTCAGTTTGTTTTCATAACGGAACTGTCCTTACAGGGTTTTCATCTATGGAACACTGCGCAGTGCTTGCGGAGGATGGGCTTATTTCAGACGTATTCTCGCAGAAACGTTTTGAACAGCGTAATCTTGACAGTTCTGTAAAATGTATTGATGTTGAAGGCGCATATATTTCCCCGGGATTTATTGATACGCATATCCACGGTATCGGCGGTTACGGAACTGAAGATACCGGAAAAAATGAATCTGCCGGAACTGAGTCTGTCCTTGCAATGTCAAGGCTTCTCGCCGAATGGGGAGTATCCGCTTTTAATCCGACGCTTTATCCCGCCGAGCCTGACATGATGCTGAAGGCAGTAAGGGAAATTGCCGCGGCGATTGGCAGAGAAGAAGGAGCCCGTATCATGGGGCTTCATCTGGAAGGTCCGTTCATTTCTCCGTCACGTCTCGGTGTACAAAAACCTGAAACCGTACAACCTGTAGACCTCGACTTTATGGAACAATTATGGGAAGCGTCAAACGGACATATTGTCAATATGACAGTGGCTCCTGAATTAAAGCATATGGGAGAACTGGCGCTATTCTGCATAAAAAAGGGTATTATTCTGCAGGCAGGGCATACCGACGCGGAATATGACAATATGGTAGAGGGGATGCAGAAGGGAATATTACATTCCACGCATTTCTTTAATGCAATGAGAAGGCTTGATCACCGNAACCCCAACGCTGTCGGAGCAATTCTTATTCATCCGGAAATGTCATGTGAAATTATCGCCGATGGATTCCATGTACATCCCGATCTTTTCAAATTGTTGTTAAGNAACAAGCCTATAGACAAGATTGTTCTTGTTACCGACGGGCTTAAACCTACTGAACAGAAAGAAGGACCGCTTTTTGCAAACAATGATGAAGTATATTTCGGCGGCGGCGTTTTTTTACGCAAGGCAGATAATGTGATCGCAGGTTCGGGATTAACAATGATACGAGGGATAAAGAATCTTGTCGCGTCGGGTTTCAGCCTGGAAGATGCCGTAAAAACCGCATCATTGAATCCCGCAAATATTATGCGGTACAACAAACAGGGAGCCATAATACCGGGCCGCTTTGCGGATATAACAGTATTCGATAAAAACTATGAAATTAATTATGTAATGATCGGCGGAAAAATTATAAAGGAAAAAACCTAAACAAGGAGAAATGAATGAGAATAATTATACAGGCGGATCATGAAAAGGCAAGCCTTTGGACAGCCGGATATATTGCGGGTAAAATATCTGGCTGTAATGATAAACCTTTTATACTCGGACTTCCTACAGGTTCCAGCCCCCTAAGTATTTACCGTGAATTTATCAAAATGCACAAAGAAGGGAAACTTTCCTTTAAAAATGTACGCACCTTTAATATGGATGAATATGTCGGACTGGAAGCAAGTCATCCTCAAAGTTATCATTATTTCATGACGGAAAACCTGTTTAAGCACATTGATATTGACCAAAAACACATACACATTCTGAACGGAATGGCAAAAGACCCTGAAAAAGAGTGTAAACTTTATGAAGAAGCAATGGCCGCTGAAGGCGGAATTGACCTTTTCCTCGGCGGCATGGGCAGCGACGGACATATTGCGTTCAATGAGCCGGGTTCGTCCCTCAGTTCCAGAACAAGAATAAAAACACTCACGGAAGAAACCAAAACAGCCAATTCGCGTTTCTTCGGCGGCGATCCTTCAAAGGTGCCGGGAACCGCATTAACGGTAGGAGTGGGGACTGTAATGGATGCGCGTGAAGTGGTAATTATCGTAACCGGCCGGAGCAAGGCGCGCGCCTTGCGCGCGGTTGTTGAAGAAGGCATTAACCATATGTGGACTTTATCCTGCCTTCAAATGCACCCGGAAGCGATTATTGTATGCGATGAAGAAGCGACAGAAGAGCTTAAAACAAAAACTGTCCGTTATTTTAAAGATATAGAAAAAAACGCGGTTATTAATTAAAGTTGACAGGAAATATTATACCNTATGAGGACAATATGGCTTTTCGCCGGAAAATAATCTTTACCCTGCTGTTCGCCGTTACGCAGATTTGTACTGCTCAGACAGATTCGCTTGTTTCTTTTTCCGATCCTTCAAAATTATGGGGAAACGGGATTGAACGCGTAATTGAAGAAGCTTTCAGGCAATGTTTCAGAACAAGAATTATTAACGGAAGGATTGTTAATATCCGCCTGCCTTTTGCGGAAAATCACGAACGTGATATTTTACTTGATTCAGGATGGGATTTTTTTGAAGGCGGCAAGGGAAGCCCTGAAATTCTCTGGCCTGTTATTGAAGAAAAACTTGANTCTGAATCTTTTAAAGAATATATATCGGCTTTATCTTCAGGACGTGAAAGAGTTTTTATTTTTGATATATTAAAACAAAGCTGGAGTTTTTCTGATGATCTTTTTGATATAGCGCGTATGAAAGCAGGCTCTTACAGAGGACTTCCACACCGTCCATATGTTTTAACATCGGGATACGGGGCGAGGGAAAGCGATGTTTATAATTATCTTTACTGCGTCGGTCATGTTGGAATAGACTGTTCAGGTTTTGTCTGGCATGTGCTTTCATATATTGGCCGTCAGGGCGGCGTTGATTTGGGGAGAGCTTTAAGTTCCGTTCTCGGAGTTTCACGCGGCGCTAACCCAGCGCGTTATGCCGGCACTTCCTTTTTTAATTCAAAAAGTCCTGAAGTAACCGCCGTTAATGACGAGATCCGCAATCTGCGTCCCGCCGATATCATACTTTTCAANGATTCAAACGGCGCAATAGCGCACTCGGCAATTATACAGTCAGTCGATTTTAATAAAGGCATAATCCGTTATCTGCAATGCACGGATGAAGCTCCTCTTTTTGAGCGCGGCGTCCATGAATCTTACATTTACTTNGATCCGGCGTACGCAAGCGTCTCTTTAAACAGCCCTGATCTTCAATGGACACAAAAACGTTTCGCTCCGTTTCCCGGCGAAAAAGACAGTCCCTTCTCTGACGACGGAGAGCGCTACCGTGCCTACAACGGCGGCAAGGTTGTACGCCTTCGCGCTCTTTTGCCGGCGATAGAAAAGATAAACCGTTAAAAGTTACTGAATATTCTCATTGAGGCAGGCAGCGGNCTCTTTCCACACAACCTGATCTTTCTCGCTAAGAGCGGCAAATTCATTCTGTCTGCCGTAAGCGGAAAGCTCAATAAATTTATCAAGCCTTGTCATTAATTGTTTGAATTTCTGTTCCTGAAAATTCCTAAGCCACACAGGCGACTGCCTTTTTTTACCGGACGGCGTAAAAAGCAGATCGGCGTAATGAGGAGCGCATAAGCCGTCTGACGCTAAAAAGAATTCGCGCAGTTCTTTTTCTTCGTTAGAATTTCCGTCCGAGCGGCTTAAGAAATCAAGATATTCCTGTTCAATTTTTTCACGTTCTATACAGACGGGACAGCGGCCTTTGGGACGCCATACATTTTTTTTCTCAAAAGCTTCAATTCGATCTTCCAGAATATCGCGGCTTAAGATTGCAACCGCAAGACCGTCCCGGAATGAAACAAGGTTCCTTGAGTGAAATGAACAGAACCCGCCTGCCGCTCTGAAAAGCGCGCGAAAACCTCGGTCGGAAACATGTTCAAACAGCGTATTGTCTATATACCTGTACGCGCGGTCGCTTACTATCCTGCAGAGGGGACAGCCCGGCTTTTCAGACGCTTTNTGAAGTTCAAAAAAATTAATATGTTTTTCAACAGCCATTTCAGCCCCCAAATACCCGCTCTTCAGCCGGGAGGCCAGCTGTGAGCGCGGCCTCCAAGAAAATGAATATGCAAATGATCTACAGTCTGTCCGCCGTCAGTTTTTGTATTAATGACAAAGCGTCCGCCCTTTTCTTCACAGCCCTGCTGTTTTGCAAGTTCCTGCGCTTTATAAAGCATACGNCCAAGCAGCGCCGTATCCTGCGCTTCCATTTCCATTATATTATTAATGTGTTTTTTGGGAATTANAAGAAAATGCACCGGAGCGGCAGGATTTATATCAAGAAAACTCAGCATTTCATCGTCTTCATAAATTTTCTTGCCGGGGATTTCCCCTGCAATAATTTTACAAAAAATACAATTACTCATAACTCATTATAGCATTCCTGACCGCTTCAAGAAAGCCCTTGCTTGTAATTGTCGCTCCTGAAATTGCGTCAACATCAGCGCTGTTAAGCTCTGTTACTGTTTCAATCAATTCTTCCATTGCAGCGCCTCCTACAAAACGATCTTCATCGGAATCTACAACTGTGATTTCAGAAATACTCCCACCGCTCATGCGAACCTGAACATAGATAGGTCCTCTGTAACCAAATGCGCTTCCTTCATAAACCTGATCATGTTTTTGTTTTTTCTGTTCAATTTGAGCTTGCTCAGCCTGAACTTGTTCAGCCTGAGCTTGCTCTGCCTGAACTTGTTCAGGAGATTTCCTGCCGCCAAATATAACACAGCCTGCTGTTAAAACAACAACAAGCGAAACAACTAAAAACGAAACATATTTCATATATA
>WRGH01000079.1 GCA_009787285.1 Brevinematales bacterium | reverse complement strand
AAGCCAGAACCGGGAATCGAACCCGGGACCTGCGCATTACGAGTGCGCCGCTCTGCCATCTGAGCCATCCTGGCTAAACTTTTGCCTATTATATCAGTTAAATCCGAATATGTTCAACAATACAACATTGTTAACGTTTCTAAAACTCCAGCTCAACCGCGCCTATAGGCCTTATTCGCAAAACGGTTACCGAACCTGAGCCGAATACCGATTCGAGGCGCGCACGGTAGGCGTTTATTGCGTCCAGTGGAATATAAGCCTGAATGGTTCCGGCAAAACCGCCGCCGTGGACTCTGCAAGCGCCTTGCAATTTTTGCTTTCGGAAAAAATCCTTTGTTAAAGCCAATGCAACGCTGATACTTTGAATTTCGGGACGCTGGGGAGAGTATATGTTCTGCAAAAGCTGCCATGATGAGTCGCCGGATTCATTTACAAATCCCAAGTAATTATAAAGAGCCTGCTGTTTTACAGTATCTGTGACGGCGGTATTCATTTCTGTCAGAAAAACTGTCATTGCGTCTACACGGGCATTCTCATCATAGAAATGAATGGCGCGTAGTAAAGCCCTGTCTCCGAATTCTTTTCTTATATCTGCGGCGCCGGACAGAACAGTGTCCTTTTCCAATTCACCTAACACCGTTTTGCCGAAAAAAGCGGCAACTTTTTTCATTTCCGCAGGAATTGAAGCATAATCCGCCGTTAAATCAGCATGACTGCCGCCGGTGTTCACTACGCAGAGAGAGAAGCCGGCGGCGGCAGGATCGAAATTGATCTGTTTAATTTCAGGNCAGGCAGTATTTGCAAAATTAATGGCGACAACTCCGCCTGCGGCGCACGCCGCCTGATCCATTAATCCGCAGGGTTTCCCAAAAAATTTATTTTCTGCAATTTGCCCGATTTGGGCGATTTCAAGAGGACTGCGTTTTCCTCCGCCGTACAGAGAGTCGAAAATTCGCCCAAATAGCGTTTCAAGCGCCGCTGATGATGACAGTCCCGAACCGGCAAACACAGTCGAATCTGCGTTAGCTGAAAACCCGTTTATGCTGCAGCCCCGCTGTTTTAATTCGGCGGCAATTCCCCTGATCAGCGCTTCTGTCGTTCCTTCTTCTTCGGGTTTTGNCTGCAAATCAGGATTGCCGTCTTTATCAGTCAATTTAACTTTTACNTCAGGGAAACCTGTTGAACGAAAAAATACAATGTTATCNTTTCTTATTTGTACAATGGCGGTATTATCTAATTGTATTGACGCTGCCAGCACTTTACCGTGATTGTGATCGGTGTGGTTGCCGGCAAGCTCAGTTCTTCCGGGCGCGCTGAAGACGCGCAGATTTTCCGTTTCGGAAAAATGCTCCTGAGCCCTTATTTCTTGCATTTCTTTTATCAGTTTCTTGTAACGCTGNCTTGCGTTGCCTGCTTCGCTCTTACTGTAAAGTTCGCCGAATATTTCTGATGAGCGCTCCGAATCAATTTTTTTTATAAGTTCNTTTGTGTTCATTTGGTTAACCTCTGATTATTTTGCGGCATTTTCGGCTTTCAGTAATATAATTAAGTAATCAATAAAGGAAATAATAGAAATAATAATGGCAATAATAAAAAAGACAAGAGCGCCGGTTTTAAAATANGGGAAAAGAAAATCAAATATTTTCAGTCTTTGAAGACTGACGGTTAAAAGGGCGGCGCCCCCTGCGATTATGTATGCGACAGTTTTTATTTTCCCGCCTTTGCGTGCGCCAAGTGAAATGCCTTTTTTTAACATAAGATTACGGATGAAAAGAATGCCGAATTCACGGTAAATAACAATTAAAAAAAGAATTGCCGGAAAAATGCCGTCAATTACAAAACACAAAAAACATGTTATTTGCATTAAAGTGTCGGCGAAAGGATCGAAAAGTTTTCCGAGATCNGAAGTTTGATTGAGTTTACGGGCTACGAGTCCGTCAAGCAAGTCGGTTATTTCCGAGAAAATAAAAATAAGCCAAAGGACAGGTATAGTCCATGCTGATCCAAAACTGAACCATGAAGGGAAAAAGCCTGGTAAAAAATAAACAATAAAAAATACAGGCGTTAGAATTACCCGTAAGGAGGTCAATTTATTTGCAAGGGTCATNCTTTATTTTGTCCTGTAAAACAGGAAGTGTCAATTGGCGTTATAGAGCAGTCTAAGATTTCTTTTCTTTCCCATGTGAATCTTTTTTCTCAATAATTATAGGAATTAAAGAAAAACCTAATTCACTGCGAATTTTATTACGTAAATAAGAAATATACGCTTCATTTACCGCTCTTGTACGTGAAGTGAAAAATATAAATTTTACAGGATTAGCTGATTTCTGCACCGCATATTTAATTTTAAAATACGTCTGCGGTCCTGACGGAGGCGGATGTTCTGCAAGCCACTTTTCGAGCGACTGATTAAGCTGCGCNGTTCCTATTCGAAGATTAAGCTGTTTGTGCATNTTNATTATTGTATTTAATAAATTATCAACGCCGGTTCCGTTTTTTGCGCTGACTGGAATAATCGGCGCGTATTCCATTTGCCCGAAAAGAAAATGAATCCTGTCCGACACGGTCTTAAAGGTATTTTTTTGCTGAGGCATAATGTCCCATTTATTCAACGCCATGATAATGCCTCTTCCCTTATCATGCGCCAAAGCGGCAATTTTTTTATCCTGCTCGGAAAGCCCTTCCTCCGCATCTATCATTAAAATGACAATATCCGTTTCATTNATTGTTTTTATGGCGCGGTTGACCGAATAGTATTCGATGTTTTCCGTAACTTTTGATTTACGCCTAATTCCCGCAGTGTCGAGAATGATAAAGTTTCTGGATTTCCAGCTAAAACTGCCTTCAACAGTGTCTCTTGTTGTACCGGGAATTTCACTTACAATGGAAGCGTTAGTTGAAGTGAGCCGGTTTGACAGAGTGGATTTGCCTGTGTTGGGCTTTCCGAGCAAAGCTATACGGATGGTTGAATTTTGCTCNTCATCCGCTTCTTCAACTTTGGAAAAATCAAGTTTCTTAATAATTTCCTGTTCAAGTTCGCCGATATTGTCGCCGTGCTCTGCGGAAATCATAAGGACTTTTTCAAAACCAAAGGTTAGAACGTTCCATGCGTCAGCCTGATGTCTGCCGCCTTCGGTTTTGTTTACCGTAGTTATAAGTTTACTGCGATACGGACGCAGAAGGCTGATAAATTCCTCATCTTCGCTTGTTATCTCGCCCGCTTCAAGCAGCAGGACTATGAGATCGGCTCTTTTTATTGTGGCTAACGTTTTTTCAACTACCATTTTATCCAAAGACGAAAAAGCGTCCGTATCGTCGCGGGACAGTTTGAAGCCGCCGGTATCCACAAGCCTGAAAGGTTTGTCGNCTATANAACAATCCGCTTCTACGGAATCGCGCGTAACACCCGGCGTCGGGTCCGTAATTGCCCTGCGTTTATGAAGGAGGCGGTTAAAGAGCGTAGATTTGCCTACATTGGGACGGCCTGCAAGAACTACAACGGGAAGATTTCTGTATTTTTTATGCGCTGTTCCCATTTTTATTCCTGTTAGCATACATTTTTGTAAGAGCGATAAGGTTTTTATCCTTAANAACGGCGAGCAGGGCAATTCCAAGCAGAATATAGATAATTGCGTTAATCATTAACGGTAATCCGTAAGAGACAATTCGTCCCCTGTTTGAGAAAAATGCCAGTAAAACGGGAGACAAAAAATATACCGGAATTGCAGCTAACACAGAAAGAATTATCAGTTTTAGAATATACAGCAGGACAGAAAATACCGGCAGTATGGTTATGTTTGGTTTTTTTCTGAGGAATACAAGGAGTAAAACTGTATTTATTGCGCTTGCAATAGATAAAGCCAAGGCAATTCCGGCGCCGCGTAACGGTTTGACAAGAATTACCGCAAGGCAAATGTTAAATAGAAAAGATATTATTCCCGCTAAAGTAGGCGATTTGGTATCGCTTTGGGCGTAAAATGCGGGAGCTAAAACACGGTTTAAAGCTATGAAAAATAAACCGGGCATATGAAAAGTGAAAGCAGAGAGAGTAAGGCCGACAGATGTTTCGTCAAAATTACGAGTTTGGAAAAGAAGACGGATTAAACTCTGTCCTTCAACAAGGGAAAAGAAAGTTATGGGGATTGTTATAAGCGCAATTATGTTCATGGCTGATATTAACCGCTTGTTGTAAATATCCCATTGTAAGGATTTTGAATATTCCGCAAGGTCGGGAAGCAGTACTGTTCCGATAGAAACCGCAAATACGCCAAGTATCAGTTCCTGAAGCCGCAGTGAGTATTGAAGACTCGATACTATGCCTTCGCCGGCTCTGCCCGCCAAGGCTGTAGAAAAAAGGTCATTTAGCTGATATGCGGCCATTCCGATTATAGTGGGGCTGATCAATCGCAGAACTTTACGGGTTCCCGGATTGATCATTGCGCGTTTTAATCCGGTAAAAAAGAATCTCTGTCCGTGTTTGATGACAAACGGCAGTTGGATACCTGCGCTTAAAAATCCGCCTATTAGAATTCCGGCGGCCATTGCTCTTGCAGGATTTTGAGTGTAGGGGCTAAGACCGTAAGCGCAGAGAATAGTAACAATGTTCAATAAAATAGGCGCAAAACCTGACGGAGTAAAAATATGAAAACTGTTTAATATTCCCTGAAATAAAGCAGCTAACGATATAAACCCAAGAAAAGGAAACATAATTCTTGTAAGAAGGACAGTTTCGTCATATTCTTCCACGCCGAAAAGCCTGACAAGCGCCGGAGCCGCAAGTATTCCCGCTATGACCATCAATGTTACGAGAAATGTAAGGACGGTGAATATACATGATAAAAATTCGCGCGTTTTCTCTCTGTTTTTTTCAAGCAGATATTCCTTGAATGTAGGAATAAAGGCGACCGATATTGATCCTTCCGCAAAAAGGCGGCGGAATAAATTCGGCAGTAAGAAAGCGACAGAAAAAGCGTCTGACAATGAACTTGTTCCGAGAAAACTTGCCTTAGTCATTTCTCTTAACAGACCGAGAACTCTGGAAATTAATGTGAGAAAGGACAGCGTTGAACCTTTTCGAATCAATGATCTTGCCGTTTGACTGTTATTTGCAGATTGAGAATCCTTGCCGGCAGTTTCTGGGACAGAGCTTAAATTATCAGTATCATCTTGCATAATTCATTCTCAATTTACAAAAAAGGGCTGCCTGTTTCCAGACAGCCCTATTAAAACACGAAAATTCTAAAGTAAAAACTGCACAGCAGTTTTTATTAGTAATCCATTCCTCCCATACCACCCATTCCGCCGCCGGGCATAGCCGGAGCTTCTTTCTTCTCAGGAATATCAGTAATGGCGCACTCGGTAGTGAGGAGCAGGCTTGCTATTGACGCCGCGTTCTGCAATGCGGAACGGGTAACTTTTGCAGGGTCTATGATACCGGCTTTCACCATATCAACCCATTCCATTTTAGCCGCGTCAAAACCGACGCCCTTTTTCTCGTTCCTTGCCTTCTCCGCGATAACCGCGCCGTCAAGACCGGCATTCTCCGCAATCTGGCGGATCGGTTCTTCAAGAGCGCGTTTTACAATTTTAAAGCCTACTTTTTCGTCGTCGGTAAGACCGGAAGTATCGGCTTTATCAAGGGCAATGGCCGCTTGAATCAGCGCAATCTCGCCGCCGGGGACAATTCCTTCTTCTATTGCGGCGCGGGTAGCGGACAGGGCGTCTTCGACGCGGTGCTTTTTCTCTTTCAACTCAACTTCTGTCGCAGCGCCGACATTGATAACCGCTACGCCGCCGGCCAGCTTAGCAAGCCGTTCCTGCAATTTTTCGCGGTCATAATCGCTTGTTGTATCTTCAATCTGCGCCTTAATTTGGGCGATTCTGTCCTGAATGTCCTTCTGTTTTCCTGCGCCGTTAATAATTGTCGTGTTGTCCTTGTCAATTTTGACAGTCTTGGCCTTGCCGAGCTGGGAAATGTCGGTGTTTTCAAGTTTAAGTCCGATTTCTTCCGAAATAACTTCGCCGCCTGTTAAAATTGCGATATCTTCAAGCATTGCCTTGCGGCGGTCGCCGAAACCCGGAGCTTTTACCGCGCAGGTACGCAGTGTTCCGCGCAGACTGTTTACAACAAGGGTTGAAAGAGCTTCGCCGTCGCAGTCTTCGGCAATTATAAGAAGAGGTTTGCCGCTTTGAGCGACTTTTTCAAGCAGGGGAAGCATATCTTTCATGCTGGAAACTTTNTTNTCATGTATGAGAATGAACACATCTTCATAAACGCTTGTCATGGTATCGCGGTCTGTAACAAAATANGCNGAAATATACCCGCGGTCAAACTGCATACCTTCAACAAATTCGATNGAAGTGTCCATNGTTTTTGATTCTTCGACAGTGATAACCCCGTCNTTGCCGACTTTTTCCATTGCGTCCGCGATTGTTTTTCCNATTTCAGTGTCATTGTTGGCGGAAACAGAGGCAACGTGGGAAATCTCTTCTTTGTCCTTGATGTCTTTGGAATTTTTCTTGATTTCTTCAACTGCGATTTCAACCGCTTTATCAATACCGCGTTTGAGTTCAAGCGGAGTCATGCCTGCGGCAACTGATTTAAGTCCTTCTTTTACAAGCGAATAAGCCAGTACCGTTGCGGTTGTGGTTCCGTCTCCGGCGACATCGTTTGTCTTAGTGGCTACTTCTTTAAGAAGCTGCGCTCCCATATTTTCGTATGGGTCGGCAAGTTCCACTTCTTTCGCTACGGAAACACCGTCCTTGGTTACTGTGGGCGCTCCGAATTTTTTGTCCANAAGGACATTGCGTCCTTTGGGGCCGAGTGTTACCTTAACGGCCCTTGAAATCTGCTCAACCCCGGCAAGCAGCTTGCGCCGGGCATCTTCGTTGAACAATAACTGTTTTGCCATAATACTTTCTCCTCTTTTTTAACTACCGGGAAATTCGCAGCGGCGAAGTCCGGTATTTTATTGATGAATTGCGCTCCGAGGGGAGCGGTAGACCCACTACGGATCAATTTATAAAATACCAAATCGGCTTAAAAATGGCAATAGGGTAAAGAGTTTTTTGAAATGGAGCCTTATTCACGGCGGGAGGCTGATACCTCCCCGCTCTGCGGCGATTCTTCCGGTTTTGCAAGTGCAAAAACCAGTAACTCCGCCAATGCAGCCGCTTCGCCCTCGGTCAGNGTTACGCCCTTCCCCATTTTTTCATGTCCCGGAGCCCAATCCCTGACATCAAGTTTCGCAGCCCTGCCGTTCCATGAGACCAGATTTAATTCTTTTTGCCAGCCGCTTTTTTCCGAAGATATAACCCCGAAGTGCTTAATTATGTCGAATTTAATACTTTCCATAAATGATATACAGCCAGTTTATCCATAATTAACAAAAAAATACAAGCGTAAAAACATCTGTTATCATGTACAAACGATTCAGCGCTTGAATGGCTTTAAC
>WRGH01000078.1 GCA_009787285.1 Brevinematales bacterium | reverse complement strand
TTTTTATCTTTCTGTTGATTGTGGAGGACTGCGGCGGACATTATATTCAAGTTTAGCGGCTCTCTGATTTTCACCTGCTCTTTCCGCTCTGGAAAGCATTTCCTTCTGAACACGGAACGGTTTTTCTCCGGCAGAGTTAAGCTGCGTCCATACTCCTCTGTTATCAAGGATACGCGCATTGCAATTATCAAGGAAATAGTCATTAAGAATACCTGTCACTTCCATGCGAATNTTTTCATCCTGAACAGGGAATAACAATTCAACACGGCGTTCAAGGTTACGCGGCATCCAATCCGCGCTTGATAAATAGAGTTCTTCAGNTCCTCCGTTGGCAAAGTAATAAATTCTTGAATGCTCAAGATAATGATCTATTACGCTGATTATGCGGATGTTTTCAGAAACTCCTTGTATCCCGGGAATTAANGTACAGACGCCGCGTACGCAAAGTGAAATTTTTACGCCGGCGCAGGAAGCTTCGTACAGCGCCTTAATAATATCAATGTCGGTAAGTGAATTCAACTTTGCCATGATTTTAGCCTGATAATCATGCCTTGATCTGTCCGCTTCCCTTCTTATCATGTCCAGAAAACGGCGTTTAAGTCCNGACGGAGCTATTGTCAGCCTCATCATTTGCTGAACCGAAGAATAGCCTGTCAGCATATTGAAAACAAGACCTGCGTCATAGGCAATATCTTCGCGGCATGTAAACAGGCAGATATCTTCATAGTATTTCGCTGTTCTGTCGTTGTAATTGCCGGTAGAAAGATGCACATAACGCTTTATGCGCTCATTTTCACGGCGCATTACCATTGTAACTTTTGAATGTATCTTAAGGTGNGAAAGCCCGTACACTACAATAACGCCGGCTTTTTCCAGCCTGTTTGCCCATGAAATGTTACGTTCTTCATCAAAGCGGGCTTTCAATTCCACAACTGCCGTTACGTGCTTTCCGTTAAGCGCAGCCTGTTCCAGCGCCTTTACAACCGGCGAATAGGCGGAGCTTGAGTGTATGCCGCTTCCGGGAATNGCGCCGCCTGTTCTGTAAAGAGCGGTCTTGATTGATATTACCTGCGGATCAGAGGCCGCTTCCTGAAAAAAACGCACGACAGGATCAAAAGACTGATACGGCATGTGAAGCATGCAATCGCCTGCGCTTATACTGTCCCAAATCGGCGTTTCTTCGTTAAAATCAGTTGATTGATATGTCTTCCATGGCTTTTCATTAATATCTTCCAGACCTGCCACATTTCCAAGTTCCAGAAAATCCGCAGGATTAATCGGACCGTCTACTTCATAAAGATCATCAGCGCTAAGTGAAAAGCGTTGCGCAAGCTCATCCCTTAACTTTATGCTTCCGGAAGAATAAACCATACGTATTGCATCGGATCGTTCCCTGCTCTCCAGAACTTCCGCCATTGCTTCAACAAAATCTTCATCCCTCTGCTCGTCTACGGAAAAATCAGCGTCACGGTTAATTTTGAATAACATACTTTCCTTTACGCAAAAACCGGGAAACAGATATGCACCCCATGTCGTTATCACATCTTCAAGCAGCGCAATTTGAAGCATCTCCATTTCTCTGCCGTTAACTATCATACTGCCTGAGTTTGGCAGCCAGATAATTCTGTCCAGTACAGACGGGAGCGGCACAATAACCATTTGTTTTTCTTCAGGAAACAAGCCTACTGAATGTTCCGGTTCAAGAAGGAAAGCGGCATGAAGCGCCTTGCTTTCCATAACAGGTATGGGCTTTTCGGTNTCCAGACGCAGGGGAGTAAGAACAGGATAAATCTGGGTTAAAAAATATGAATTAAGGAAATCAAGCTGGGAAACAGACCATGAATCCGGCTGCATAAGCGATAATCCGTTTTTTGCAAGTCCTGGGAAAATATCATTACGCAGACATTTATATTGTCTGTTCATAATAGAATGAACTTTTTCTGAAATGGCCTTTAGCTGCTGCGCAGGAAGCAAACCGGAAGGATCAAGCGTTATTCCTTCCGTATTAAGCATTCTCTTGATTGTCGAAACCCTGACCATGAAAAATTCGTCAAAGTTAGATGAAACAATTGACAAAAAGCGGAAACGTTCAAGCAGCGGTAAATCTTTACGNAGTCCTTCTTCGAGTACGCGCTCATTAAAATCNACCCAAGAAAGATCGCGGTTTAAGCAAGGAAAAGTTGATTCGTTATCAGCAGATTGTTCCATAAAATTTATTATAACACATTGATTACAAATTAAACAATTCCGCGGCTTCTTTTAAGTCATTGCATCTGCGCCAGACAGTTGCAAGAACATCCTGCGGCGGTTCAATAACATCCTTGATAAAAATCGAACGTATTCCTGCGGAATGTAGTCCTTTAAGACCGGCAGGAGAATCTTCGAAACCGNCGCAGGCAGAGGGAGAAATTCCAAGTTTTTCCGCCGCAAGAAGAAAAATATCCGGCGCCGGTTTGCCGTTAACAACATCATCGCCGCAGACAACTGCGCTGAACCTGTCCAGTATGTCCGCTTTACCCAGCATTTCCAGAGCCGTAGCCCTGCGCGTAGAAGTCGCAACCGCGAGCGGNATTTTTGCCGAGGCAAGGCGATCAAGCAATTCGATAAGTCCGTACTTTTTCGGAACTCCGTTTTTCTCTATTTCTTTTTTTACAAGAACTCTGAACTTTTCACAAACGCTGTCATAAGGAAAATCAGGACCGAATTCATCAAGTAAAAGCCCGCGTGTTTTTTGGCTGCTTATCCCAACCATGCGAAGAACAATTTCTTCAGTGATAATATATCCAAATATATTGCCGGCTTCCGCCCAAAGGGGAATTGACAGCCTTTCGGTATCCAGCATAAGACCGTCCATATCAAAAATTACCGCAGAGGGGTAAAATGCNCTTTCATTTATATTCATCTTGAAAAAATCACCTAACCAATAATAACCTTGTATCCGAAAACATCCTGAAACATTCCTCCCTTTTCTTCTATACCCATTAATTCAAGAGAAAGATCGTATGTTCTGTCTACATGAAGAACCATCGTTTCTCTTCGGCGTTCTACGGTAATATTTTTTATTTGCTGCGAATGTCCGCGATCAAGAGCGTCTGCAACTCTTAAAATAGAAGCCATTTTCAGCACAAGGACGCGTTCTTCGCGCTGAAGTTTAACGTACTCAATATCNGACTGAGACGGAGGGTCGCCCCTGTGGTAATTAATCACGTTTGCTATAATGTTAAGCTCGTCATTGTGCAGTCCGAATATTTCCGAATTGGCTACAATGTAATGTCCGTGCTTTTGATGACCCGATGTTCTTATATAAGTTCCTATATCATGAAGTATGGCGGCAATTTCCAGCATTATGCGGTGCCGGCGGTTCATGCCGTGTTCCTTTGCCAGAGCGTCAAATAACGTCATGCAGCATCTTGCGACATAGCGGCCATGGGCTTCATCAAAATGAAATCTCCGTCCAAGATTTACGGCGGAAGCGATAATTTGAGAAAAAAAGTCGTCCTGCAGCGAGGCATCAACGCCGGATGCCAAATCGACAAGATAGCCGTCCCTAATCGTAACATACGGAACGGCGACATTGGCGGCTCCTGTGCGTTCCAAAAAAAGTTTTAATACCAAAAGGCCGGGAATAAGCCCTTCTGCATCGGCATACGAAGAACCAAATTCATGAATACATTTTTCTATGCTGTAACCGCACACCTTTTCGGTAAACTTAAAAAAATCTTCCCGTTCTATAATCCGGCAGTTTGCGTTAAGTTCCTTTCCTGCCTGATCTGCGGCAAGACGGGCGTCGGTTCCGGCGGCTACTACCGTCCTTACATGTGCAAAATCCATTTCCAGATTTAACATACCAAGAGTGTTCCTGATATTTTCATTAAGATAACGCTCATAAACAAGGCCTGCGCCGATGCCGTAACGCGAGTGTTGATCTATAATTATAGTTCCCATTTTAAGGCTGTGAGCTGCGACCATCTGCCCGCGCCGCAAAAGCATAATTTCCGTTGAACCGCCGCCGATTTCGATTATCATGGAGTTGGCGCGCCAAAACAGGGGAAGATCCTGTTTCAAAGCAAAACGCACGGCAAGGTACATAAGCCTGTTTTCTTCTATTCCTTCTACAATGGATAAATTAAAACCGGTTTCCTGCCTCACGCGGTCAATAAAAACATCTCTGTTACGCGCTGCGCGCAGAGCGCTTGTCGCTATTACATGAATGTTGTTATCTGCAATTTCCCAGCCTTCCAAAAGCTCGCGGTAATTTTGAAGGACAGTAAGGCATTCAAGTATCGATTCACGGGAAAGCACGCCGGAAGTAAACACATCGCGTCCAAGCCCTACAGGCCGCACGGCGCGCTCAAGCACCTGCCACTGNCCGTCAGGGTAAATTTCCGCAACATGGAGCCTGATTCCGGTGGAGCCAATTTCAAGAATAGCGGTAAGAGTTGTACTTTTCATATTATTACAATTTATCTATAAGTATTGAACATTTTCCGGAAGGAATAGGCAAGGTCTTTTCCTTAACGCCGAGAATGTTAATTGTAAAATAATAGAGTTTTTCACTTTCCATTTGTATTTCCCAGCCCCTGCCGCTCTTGTTGGAAAGAATTGTTATCATATTATTTTTAAGGGAAAGATTTTCCACGCCCATAATTTCAAGATTTGGAATAACCCAGTCTACTGTTTTGCGCGGAAGTGAAATTGACAGCCCNACAATATTTTCTATTGTCAGGCAAATTATAGAAAGCGCGTCATAGGTAAGGTACTGAGGGCGCGGAAAGGCCGCCTTGCCCGGCCATTTTGCAGGTCCTTCCTTTGTAGGCATATACGCTTCCCAAAGGTTACCCCTGTGATGATCTCCGTCAGGACTCATAGAATCCAGCATAAAATAAACATGCCTTATTGCGCTCTCCCTTGCAATGTCCCACCGCTGGTAACGTTCAAGGCCTTTTATTACCATAAAAACAAGATGAGGGTACACCGAGCCGCGGTAACCGCGTCCGTTTTCATCAAAGTCTTTNTCAGAAACAGAAAGAGACGGAAAAGGATGAGGAGTGCCGAAGAACTTGGGATCGGTAAGTTTGGCGATTATTTGCTCCGCTTTTTCCCCGTTCGGGATTTCAGCTAATAACGGCCAAAAACCCGCAATTGTTTTAATGGGAACCTGTTTTTCATTCTTGCAGATATCATAGTAAAANCCGTCCGCCGTATTATACATAAGGGAATTAATTCTTGTTTTCAGGGAAAAATACTGGCGCTTGTACTGAAAGCTTGTCTCTTTGTCGTTTAAAATATCAGCTAATGCCGACATATAGAGCATATTAACCGCCATCATGACGTTAAAATCCATTGGGTAATAGGCGTCTCCCCGAGGCAGATTGATCATTCCGGTCGCGCAAAGCGGCGCTTTGTAAAGACCGTTAGGTTTTTTGAAGACTGAATCTATCCATGATGAATATTTACACAGAATAGGAAGCGTATCCTTAACCCGTTTTTTATTGCCGGACTTATGGTAAATATTGTGTTCCGCCCAGGCAAACAGAGGAATTCCAAGCCCTTCCGGATTATCGCGGTCTGCGGAAGGAGAACCNTTAGAAATATCGTAAGCGCAGCGTATAGCTCCGTTTGGCTCCTGACGGCTGTAAAATAAATCCAATGTTGAATTAGCCTGATAAATTCTATTGGAATATACAAGGAAAAATGAGGAAAAAATCGCATCAGCCTGATTAACAACGGGAGATTCCGGATACGAAAAGAACTTCCCTTCTATGCCGTTCTTTACGCCTTCATTATTCCAGCAATCCTCAATCCANGCCCATGTTTTATCATAGATATCGACAAAATCCTGATCATAAAAGTGGATTTTGGGGAAATCGTGTTTAGTCACTATATATCCTTAATTTAGATTATCCAATGGTATTCATATAAATATAATATAACTTGTGCAAATTTACCAATGTTTTTTTTCATTTCTTGCAGAAAATCCCCGAAAACATAAAAACAACGAAAAACCTCTAATAACCTTGAAGATACTAGTGCTCCCTTTTAAAGCGGCGTTATGTATTACTCAACTGGTGGTTTTAATATTTAATTTCAATCGTAACTTCAGCGTTATTACCGCCGTATGTCCTTCCGCCGGTACTTATGACGGCGCGGNGGTTGTTCCAACAGGGCTGGAGGGCAATACGCCTGATTTAATTACATCTACAGGGCTTACGGTCTTGCNTTCGGCGTCAATTTTGTTTGCAGNGCCGCNGTTGACTGACACCATGATACCGTCTAAGCCGCTCCATGCTACGCAATCTTAGGATACGGCAAGGTTTTTTGTATCTATAATCAAAAACNGTTCCGCATACGGAAGCGGCTGCGCTCGGACTCCGGACTTTGGTACTTGCCTTTGTTCCAGCCGGCGTTTTAACATCGACTCTGATCCTTCCGGTCTGCAGATTGATATTAAGATTTTCCGTATTTGCGGAACTTTGTATTTCGGACAAAAAAAGACGGGTTAACGGACGTACTGTAATTACACTGCTTTCGACTTCAATAATTACGGTGCTTTTAAATCCTGTCGATACAATTGTATCGCAGGCAACCTGACTGCCTTTCTGCGCTGGAATAAATGCCGCCGCATACCGCCAAGCTAGAGCCGATTCCAGGCCCAGTCGGGTTATTTACAGGATTACTTGTATAATAACCTGAGTCGTACAAATCCCGGCACCACTCATACACATTCCCGTGCATACCATACAGTCCCTACGTATTGGCGGTTTTTAATCCTACCTGATGCGTCTTACTTTCGCTGTTTGCTGAATACCACCCAGTGTTGTACGCTGTCGTTGTCCCGGCTCGGCACGCATACTCACATTNCTCTTCTGTTGGTAAACGATAACCGTTTTTGCTCATTTCTATTACTGCCGCTGCCTTTTTTTTCTTTTGTTCAAGATATGCTTTTATAAAAATAAACTCAGCTTCGGTTACTGTATTTTTTATGCTTATATTTCCTCGTCCTTCTGTCGCCCATTTGATTACTATTTTCATCGGCAAGTTCTTTATTTCTCCAATCAAGCTTCCGTTTATTTTTCTGAATAAAATAACAATATTATTCTTCGTATTCCTGCACGTCATCTTTACCAAATCCGCAACCCATTCGTCATTTACAGTCGTTGTCATTATTCTCCTCTCTATACGCTCTTAAAAATATTTCTTCTGCTTCCGTTATCGTATTTCTGATATTTTTTTCTCCTTTTTCTTCAATTCTCCATTCATTTATTAGATTAAGAGGAATATCTTTAATTTTACCATTCAAGATTTTCCCTAACTTTTCAAAAAGAACAACTACATTATTGGTTGTATTCTTGCACGTCATAGTTACCACATCCGCAACCCATTCAGATTTTGTCGTCGTAACCATAATTACCTCTATATATAAAATAATAATAAAACAACAAATCGGCAAGAAAAAAGACGCGTTCCGTTATTAACGCAGTTTTTGTGAAATTCCGTTAATAAACTTGAGATCTAAAAATATTCCTAATGTTATCTGCAAATATTATCCGTTTAATATCTATCTTTTTTGTTAATTAATATTTATCCTACATTACGAATGGACTAACCGCAGAACCGGAGAAATAAATGAGTTTACTCTAAAACTTATCTTGTTTAGGAACCTGCGCGACTTATAAGCATAAGCCGTAAAAGAGTTATTTCCTTTTTACGGATATTCGTTTAAAATAGAGACGGATTAAGAAAT
>WRGH01000077.1 GCA_009787285.1 Brevinematales bacterium | reverse complement strand
GCCTAGGTAAAAGAAAAAGTATGTTGTTATCACTTGGGAAACTTTCAACTCGAAGTCCGATTGTTTCTTCCATTTCAGATGACAGCGCAAGCGAAAGGGGATAATTTACCTGTCCGCCGCGGAAATTATGCAAAATTATTGAATAAAAATTCCTGTTTAATTCAGTTCCTTTTACAATTTCTACAATAAAATTCTTGGTGTCGGGTAACGGAAGCCCTTGCTGTGAAGTACGCTGGGATTTAAGAAAATCTTTAAGCGATTCATGCGCCGGTGATAAAAGATGTGTTTTTATATCGCCTTTATTGTTAAAGTTTTCGAGAATTGCAAGTATCCTGTTCGTTAAATTGATACTGCGGAAAGGTATGTCTCCTTTCCAGAAAGGAATATAGTCAGCCGTGTTATCAAGCGGGGTTACTTCTACAGATTCGGCAGTTATATTTCTGATACGCCAGCCTCGCGCTCCAAAATCAAAACAATCGCCAATTCTGCGTTCCCATACAAATTCTTCGTCAAGCTCGCCAATTTTGGTTCCGTCTGAAAGGCGCAGAGAATAAAGACCTCGGTTTGCAATCACTCCCCCTGATGTATAGAGCAAGATAGTGGTTCCTTCTAACGCCAACCTTCCCTTCGATTTTATCAAGCCGGATGCGCGGCTTTATTTCTCTTAACCGCGTACTGTCCTCCGCTGAACCAAGACCGGCCAACATTCGTATAACTCGGTTAAAAGAATCAAATTTTAAATTTCTGTATATATAAAATTTATTTATAATTTCGTATAACTCATCGATATTACGTTCCTTTTCGCAGCATAAAACAAGAATAAGCTGCGCCAGTATATCAAGAGGATTTTCTATCGGATAAATTTCTTCGATGTCGCGTTCATCCACAGCGTCTTTAAGCGCGGCGGCAGCCAGAAGATCCATTCCGTGAAAAGCGAATAATTTTCCCCTGCTGACATTTCCTACGCTGTGGCCGGAACGTCCAATGCGCTGAAGCGCCTGTGAAACATTGCCTGTGCTTCCCGCAAGCACAACTTCATCCACCCAGCCGATGTCAATTCCAAGTTCAAGAGAGGCGGTGGCGATTACGCACGGAATTTTCCCTTCTGCAAGTCCTTTTTCCACACTGCGCCTGATTTCTTTTGAAAGAGAAGCGTGGTGCGGATAGGCGGCAGCTCCCGAAAAAGTACGGTTTGCTTTTTCAGCGCTGTGTGCAAATTTTTCCGCCGCCGCCTGATTTATAAAATAACACAGCCTTTCCGCGCGTCTTCGCGACTCGGCGAATACAAGCAGGGTTGAACCTTCCCATATACGGCTTAAAATATAGCTTATTAATGGCGCATAACGGCTCATCTGCTTTCCTGACGGAGAAAGAACTTCTCTTATATTGGGCGGCAGGTCTTGTCCTGTTTCAACGGCAATATTGGGATATTCAATATGAAACTCAATTTTCTTTTCGGCAGGCGGTGCGACAATATGTACTTTACGGCCGATTCCGCCTATAAAATCCGCCGCTGTCTGCGGATTGCGGACAGTTGCNGAAAGGCTTATCCGTTGAAATTCCCCTGCGACGAGGGCAAGCCTGTCTATCTGNCAGGAAAGAAATGAACCTCTCTTGCTGCCTAGAATCGCATGTATTTCGTCAATAATGACATATTTAANATNGGAAAGCGTCTGTCTGCCCTTTGGGTTTAATAGAAGAATTGAAAGGCTTTCNGGCGTAAGGGCGAGAATAGACGGCGGATGAATAAAAAAACGCCGGCGCTCAGACTGCGGAGTGTCTCCCGATCTTGTCTGAACACGAATNGGCGGAAANTNTAAGCCTTCTTTTTCAAAACNGACTTTGATTGCAGCTAACGGTTCAAGCAGATTGCGCTTNATGTCCTCGTTCAGGGCTTTTAACGGGGAAATGTACAGTACCGAAAGTTTATCCTCAGGGTACTTTGTATTTGCATCTGCGGCGGCTGAACAGAAACGGGAAATTGCTGAAAGAAAAGCAGTGAGCGTTTTCCCGCTGCCCGTAGGCGCAAGTGCTAGAACATTTTCACCGCGTTCGATCAACGGCCAGCTTTCAGCCTGTACGGAAGTCGGACTTCCGTAGGTGTCGCTGAACCAGCTACGGATTACCGGGTGAAATGTTTGGGGCAGCATGGTTTATACAGCGGATGAAGTGTCCTGTTTTAGTTTCGATTAAAGCGGGATGTTCGCTCAGACAGCGTTCTGCCGCAAGAGGACACCTTGCCGCAAAAGAACANGAAGGGTTATCTGTAAAATTAATCTCACGCATACGCGAAGATTCAAGGATTTGGGCGTTATCTGCTTTTTTTGTTTTCGTGCTTTCATCTCTGTGTTGCGCACCTGTAGCAGAAGAAAATAAAAGCTGAGTGTATGGGTGCAGGGCATCGCGATAAAGTTCTGCCGCAGGGGCTTCTTCCATGATTTCCCCACGGTACATTACGCCGATACGNTCNCANAAATAGCACGCTACTTTTAAATCGTGCGCAATGAACAGGAACGAGATATTTCTTTTCCTTCGAATGTCGAGTAACAGATTGAGTATCTGTCCCTGAATTGAAACGTCCAGCGCCGAAACAACTTCGTCGCAAATTAAAAGTTCGGGCTCCATTAAAAGAGCGCGGGCAATGGAAATCCTTTGGCGCTGTCCGCCTGAAAATTCAGAAGGGCGCTTTTCAAGGTCAGCGGCCTGAAGACCTACTTCTTCAAGTATTGCCGCAGCTTTTTGCCNCAGCTCTTTTTCGCCAATTCCNATGCGTTTCAGCGGACGGCGGCAGCCTGAAACAAGAACTTCGTAAACGCTCATGCGCGGATTAAGCGATCGTGCCGGGTCCTGAAACACATACCGTACTTTTTCACGGTATTTGCGAAGATCATCTTTTTGCAGGGCGGATACGGTTTCGGTTTTTTCTCCGTGAAAAAGGATTTCACCTGAATCCGCTTCGTACATTCGTACCAGCATTCGCGCTGTGGTGGTTTTTCCGCAGCCGGACTCGCCTACAAGGCCGTAAGATTCATTATTACCGATTGAAAAGGAAATATCGTTAACCGCATTAACAAAACGTCCAAAACGGGCAAAAAATCCGGCTTCAAGATTAAAGCGTTTGCGTAAATTAGAAACGGTCAACAACTGCATGAAGTTAGTATAATGCAGGAGTAAACGTATGTGAAGCGTCCGCTGTTATAGTTGAAAGTTATGATTATAAGGATATAATAATTTATAATCTTTTTAAGGAGAACATTATGGGCAAGAAATTAAAGTATGGTATTGTCGGATGCGGCGGGATTGCTGAAAATAAGCATATGGCCTCCGTAAAAGCAATAGGCGACATAGAAATGACCGCATTTTGCGATATTATCCCTGAAAAAGCTGAAAAGGCGAATAAGGAATACGGCGGAGGCAAGGGAAAAGTTTTTAAAGATTATAAAGAACTGGTAAAGGAAGANCTTGATGCTGTTCTGGTACTGACTCCAAACAATTCCCATTGTGAAATTACCGTTGCCGCCTTGAATGCCGGCAGAAATGTACTGTGTGAAAAGCCCATGGCAAAAAATTATGAGGAAGCCAAAGCTATGATTGCCGCGCGTGATAAAAGCGGNAAGCTGCTGACCATCGGGTATCAGAACCGGTACAGACCGGACAGTTTATATCTCAGGCAGGAATGTGAAAACGGAACATTAGGTGATATTTATTTCGCCAAAGCGACAGCTATCCGCCGACGGGCAGTGCCTACTTGGGGAGTATTTCTTGATGAGGAAAAACAGGGAGGAGGNCCCCTTATTGANATCGGAACACATTCACTCGATCTTACCCTGTTTATGATGAACAATTACGAGCCGGCTTATGCNGTCGGAACCGTTTATCACAAACTTAACAAAGAAAAAAATACGGGCAATATTTGGGGAGACTGGGATACGGACAAGTTTACAGTAGAAGATTCAGCTTTTGGTTTTATTGTAATGAAAAATAATGCGACAATTATTTTACAGAGCAGTTGGGCGCTTAACACTACGGAAGTAAGGGAAGCAGTAACAACATTATGCGGAACAAAGGCGGGCGCTGATATGCCGCAAGCGGGAGAACTTGTCATTAACGGCGTTAGAAACAACAAACAGTATGTNCTGAAGCCTGAATTTATTTCAGGCGGAGTGGCATTTTTCGGCGGCAAGGAAGAAGAACCGGCAATTGTAGAAGCGCGTGTTTTTGCCGAAGCGATTCGCGGCAACGGGAAGCTCTATGTTCAGCCGGAACAGGCGGCGGTTGTTACAAAAATACTGGAAGGTATTTATATTTCCGCAAAAACGGGAAAGCCGCATTATTTTGAAGGTTAACGGAATATTTATGAGTAAAAAAATTAACGTACTGGTTTGGAACGAATACGCCGACGATCAAAAAAATCCGGCAGTAGCGAATGTGTATCCTAAGGGTATGCACATAACTATCGCGGATTTTCTCAATAACAATCCTGATATACAGGCAAAGACAGCGGTTCTTGCTGATGAAGAACAGGGATTATCGGACGCGGTTCTTGATAATACTGACGTTTTGATTTGGTGGGGACATATAGCGCATGACAAGGTTGAGGACAAAACTGTAAAGCGGATTATCGATCGCGTTCAACGCGGCATGGGAAGCATTTTTCTTCATTCCGCCCATAAGTCAAAACCGTTCATGGCTCTTATGGGAACCAGCGGACATTTATGCTGGAGAGAAGCCGCTGAAAAAGAAAGGATATGGATAACATCTCCCGCTCATCCAATCGCCGAAGGAATTCCCGAACAGTTTGTTCTTGAACACGAAGAAATGTACGGAGAGCCGTTTGGCATTCCGCAGCCTTTGCAGACTGTTTTTATAGGATGGTTTCAGGGAGGCAATGTTTTCAGGAGCGGCGTAACTTTCCAACGGGAATACGGAAGAATTTTTTATTTTCAGCCGGGTCATGAGACTTTTCCAATTTACCACAATGAGATAATTCAAAAGATCATTGTTAACGCGGTTAAATGGGCAAAACCAATTGTCAAAGTAAATTCTCTTGACTGTCCTAATGTGCCGCCGCTTGAAAATCTGTAAGAAACGGCATGAAACAAACATTTCATTATTCAATGTAAGTTACTTTAACTTCCTCAAAAAAGCCCCTTCTTTCAGGAGTTTCATCCGGAACGCCGACTGCAATTACACAGAAAGGTATCTTTGGTTCATAAATGTTAAATAATTCCCTGAATGGAGCAATGAGTTTCTCATTTGGATATACGCCGCACCAGCATGTACCCAGCCCGAGAGAGACGGCTTCCAGAAGGATGTTCTGTGCGGCAGCTCCGCAGTCCTGAGGAAAATAGCCTTGAGGTCCTTCTTTGGTTTGAGGAATAGCGACAACAATAACGGCCGCCGTTGCGGTTTTACACATTCCGGCATAAGGGTGAATCCTGACAATTTTATCAAGAACTTCCCTCTTTGTAATTACAATAAATTCCCATGGACGCGAATTACATGCAGACGGAGCCATCATCGCAGCTTTCAGGAGACACCTTATTTGCTCCTTTGTAACAAGTTTATCAGCCTTGAATTTTCTTATGCTTCGTCTGCTTTCAATTGACTCATTCATGGAAAAATCCGTGAATTAGTTCAACTTTGCCAGCGCATTCCTTGCAAGCCCCTGTTCAAAAGGAGTATAGTCGGCAGTCCGCTGTATGGTGTTAAGCATAAGCCTTACATCCGAAGACTTGGTTCCGGTAAATTCTAAACAGGAAATAAGCCATTGAAAGACGCGCCTTTCCTTGTCCTCCCATGGACCGATGCGCCTTCTGCTGTGAAGTTCACGGAGGTACTTAAGGAGAAGTCCGACCGCTTCATCGCTTTTTAATGCCGCGAGGGCATTCAAGGACAGAATCATTTCTTCATAATCCGGTTCCCTGGTGTTAAAACTGTTTGAGAACGACCTGTCCAAATATTCATAAACAATACTGTCAGCCGCTCCGCACTGACGGACAATGTCAATGGCGCTTTTCCGCATTTCCCCTAAAGTCGCAAGGTATGACCTGTTGCTTGTCGCATAATTCCAGCTTGTGGCAATCGCCGCTACCGCCGCCTTTGCTTTGGAAGAATCAGGCGCTTTTGTTCTTAGCAGTTCTTTCCATGCTTCAAATTTAACATAAGGGTCATTTGATGGTTCCTGAATGATAATGATTGTTACCTCTGCCGGGTCATCGGAAATATTCGGGAGAGCATTGTAAGCTATTTGTTTTACATCCGTATCATAACTGCCTGTATAAACATAAAACACGGGCATATAACCGGAAATATCCTTAAGTGCTTCAATGGCGCTTATGCATCCGACAACCGCCATCTGAACCCTTAGTTTTGCCTCATCTCTGAATGTTTGCATATTGTATTGATTCAGGCGTTGTATGATTGCAGGGAGATAATCTATGCCGTTTACCTGTCCAAGGGCAATCAGGGCGGCCTGCATGGCATTCCCCTGATTAGCGATTCTGACAATATCAAAGTAATCTACAGTTTGCCAAAGTTCAGGGGCGGCCTCGGTGTACTTTTCCGCTCCCAGCCCCTGACATAAGATTACGGCGGATTTTTCAAGGGCATCCTGCTCCGTTTTGGTTTTTATGTCTGACAATCTGACATAAAGATACTTAAGGGCGTTATGATAGAATTCACCAATTCCGGTAAGTCCCTCATCGCGGACCGTTTCCAGAATAAGCAGCCGGTCTTCAGGAGTCGTATCTTCCTTCATGAAATCGTTCATAAAGTATGACATATCCTGGGCAAAGACTGTCATTCCGAAAAAGGATAAAATTACGATTATTAATATACGTTTCATAAAAACATTATATCATAAAGCGGTTATTTTATGTATAGTCTTTGTAAAAAAAAGTTGTATCAACAACCTNGCCCTGAAGCCGAGACGCGAAAGCGAGCAGAGGGTATTAAACCCCTCAACACGAATAAAACTTACGCAAGGAAAGTAATATCTTTATTAATCAACACGGTCACAATGTCTATCAGCCAGCCAATTCCGAATATACCGCCTGTGATTATCCATAAAACCCCGATAATCAGCTTACCCCTTAGTATGCGGTTGATACCCTGAACCAGCGGATCAAGGAAAATTGTCAAAACCAGCTTAATAAGCCAGTCCAGTTTATCAATTTCCGTTCTTCCTGCCATTTATTACCTCCGAATAAGTTGCCGTCTTATTGTATACAGATTTAATTTGTTTTGTACAGACGGATTTGTCAGCAATTTTATAATACATAAATTAATAATTACTGTAATAAGTAAAACCGCCGCGGAAGCATTGAGGAGGCTTGACTNATTTTTTTATTTTTGATAGGTTAAAAACGCTGGGGGCGTAGTTCAGTTGGTTAGAACGCCTGCCTGTCACGCAGGAGGCCGCGGGTTCGAGTCCCGTTGCTCCCGTATTTTNGGCTGTCCAAAAATATTGGACAGCCTTTTTTATGTTGAATTTTAGAGGCAATTCGCCGCATTGACATAAAAAACCTATACAAAGTAGAATAAGGACAATCAAACGGGCAGTAGCGCAGTTGGTAGCGCGCTTGGTTCGGGACCAAGAGGTCCCCGGTTCAAATCCGGGTTGCCCGATAAAATAATAACGGTGTTAATCGTTATTGCATTTCAAACAAACCTGCAATCAACAAGATTACCCTTCGTTTCATTAACTGCCGTAAACTGCGATCATTACGCCTGCGGCAATTGCTGTTCCGATAACTCCGGCAACATTGGGACCCATTGCGTGCATCAAGAGGAAGTTTGAAGGATCGTATTCCTGCCCAACTTTGTTGGAAACACGGGCGGCCATCGGTACTGCTGAAACGCCTGCGGAACCGATAAGAGGATT